>NZ_JAUBTI010000013.1:94316-117186 GCF_036702415.1 Microcoleus sp. D3_18a_C4
GGCACTGTAGCAGAACCGATCGGCGGTGGTGGCACTGTAGCAGAACCGATCGGCGGTGGTGGCACTGTAGCAGAACCGATCGGCGGTGGTGGCACTGTAGCAGAACCAATCGGCGGTGGTGGCACTGTAGCAGAACCAATCGGCGGTGGTGGCACTGTACCACAACCAATACTTGGGAGTCCAGGCATTGTTATTAGTCCGGCATCGGGATTAGTAACTACAGAAGCAGGTGGCACAGACCAATTCACCATCAGACTCAACCGCCCACCTACTGCTGATGTGAAAATTGGTTTGCGTAGCAGCAATGAGGCAGAGGGAGTAATTTCAACGGACTCGATTACCTTCAATTCTGTTAATTGGAATCAGTGGCAGCCGATTACGATAACTGGTGTGGACGATAAGCGTCCAGAATTCGATCGCGATAAGAATTATCAGATTGTGACTGCGCCTGCTGTCAGTGCGGATAGTGACTACAACGGCCTCAATGCACCGGATGCCCTTGTTGTTAACAGGGATAACGAGATATCGAGCTTTAATAACGAATTTAACAACAATCTACCCCAATCCTTTACGGAGGTGGCTTACAGCTTTACCAGCAACGAACTCGATCTGAAAATACCTGGTTATGTTGGCGCTAATGCGTGGGGAGACTACGACAATGACGGTGATTTGGATCTCTTGGTCATGGAAGGAGGTAGTGTACAAAACAACTACTCATTTTCTTTTCCCCGATCGCAATACACCCCGAAAGTGTACAGCAACGACAACGGTAGCTTTACACCAGTTGATATAGGCCTGCCTACCGTTTACGGAGGTTTGCTTCAGGAAAATGGGAAAGAGCATAATTCCAAGCCTTCTGCTACGTGGGGAGACAGCGACAATGATGGCGATCTCGATATCTTACTCATAGGCGTAAGAAAAGAGATAAACTCCTCTGGTACGGAGAGCTATATCCCCACCACAACACTGTGGGCGAACCCAAAGATTGAGAACAATCGACCCCCTAACTCAACCGGGGACACCACTAAATTTGCTCCAGCGGCAAGGCTGCCTGGTATGTTCAACGGTTCTGCTGATTGGGGAGACTACAACAACGATGGCAGAAAGGATCTTGTACTCACAGGCGACACGAGTTCAGGCTACATCACCAAAGTGTTCCGCAATGACCGCATTGACTTTGGCGGTGGCATTCCCTTTAACTACGGCATTCGCTTTGAAGAGGACACTGAGGTTAGCTTGCCCGGTGTGATTGGCAATGCTGCTTGGGGAGACTACAACAACGATGGCAAACCCGATATCTTGGTGGCAGGCGAAACTGCCGGTTCAGCATACGTCGCAAAATTATATAGCAATACTGGTAATGGATTTACCGAGGAGAGAAATCCACTGCTGCAAAATCAAAACAACCTCAACCAACCTATTACTTACGGCGCTTGGGGAGACTCCAACAGTGATGGACAACTGGATATCTTGCTTACAGGTACAAAGCAGGGTCCTAGCTTTACCAGGGTGCTTCTGAACAACAGCAACTATCAAGAGACTAAATTTGAGGATCGTCTGATTCCATCGGGGCCTAATGCTGGTTTCGGTGCTTGGGGAGATGAAGACAATGATGGTGATCTCGATATTCTGCTGACACAAACGGATTCTGGTAAAGGTGTCGCCAAAGTTTACCGAAATGAGTCAGACTCTTTTGAACCCATCGACGATCCAACGCTACCTAATAATGTTTACGGTCCAACTTCTTGGGGAGACTACAACAAAGACGGCAGACTCGATATTGCACTCACGACAAGAGATGATTCATCTTTTCCGGGTGGCAGCTTTGTCAAAGTCTACCGCAACGATACTCCTGATGCGAACACACCACCCTCTACACCTCAACCTCAATTTTTACAGTCTATTAATACTCCAGAAGGAGTTTTATTAACTTGGCGCCCAGCAGAGAGTAGTACCTCCATCGACTCTAAAACTCCCGATCGGGGTTTAAGCTACAATCTGAAAGTTTGGGCTACTCCTCCCAATCCCAACGCTGGTGATCAGCCCCCCATTACAGAGTACATTGTTGGCCCCATGTCCGGTGATAACGGAACTCGGCAAGTAGTGCAGTTGGGAAATGTCAACCAACCGAGGGACTACTTATACGGGGAGTACAGTTTTCTGCTGAAGCCAGATTACTTAATCCCTGCCCCGTCTTACGATCCTAATTATTCTTACAATCCACAAACTTATGAATGGAGTGTACAGGCGATCGACAGTGCTTGGGCTGGTTCACCGTTTGTCAAGGGACCAACTTTTACAGCCCCTCCTGAGTCCAATCTCAAACCAACCGTCACCATCAGCGCTACAGATCCCAATGCGGCGGAAATAGCTCTCAAGTACCCAGAAGAAGCACCGAATCCCGGAAAATTCACCATTACCCGTACTGGTGGCAGCCTAGTTAAGCCGCTGGATGTCTACTACAGCTTGGATATATTCGATAATCTAAGCTACACTCCTAAACCCGGAACTGCTATACCCGGTATGGATTACGAATTGTTTTCCGAGTCGGACCCCAGTCTGCCATTCAAACCCCGTCAGCCGTTGCCTGTCAACCAGTATGGCTGGAACATTATCACCATTCCAGCAGGTAAACGCAGCGTCAACATAGATGTCGATGTCCGCGACGGCATCGTTGACGACATCCTAGTAGAAGGCGACGAACAGGTGGTTATTACGTTAGATCCTTTCTACAACGATCCCAACAAGGTGAAGATAGGCGAGTCCTCTAGTGCTACTGTGACGATCGCGGACAACGACCCCAACACCCCGCCTGTCCTCAACTACGGCCCCGATACAACCCCTTGGCATTACGAGTCCAAAACTGTAAGCAACAGCCCATCGACATTCAACTACCAATTTCCGTCGAACACTTTCACAGATCCCGATCTAGGTGACACGCTTACCTACACAGCAACTCTTGAAAATGGCGATCCTTTACCTGATTGGCTCATTTTCGATCCAGATACTCGCACTTTCAATGGCACAAATTCTCAACCTCAAGATTTCAATATTAAGTTAATAGCAAGAGACAGAGCCGGTGCAACTGCCAGCGATACGATCCAACTGATTATGAATGACAGCCGCTTTGAAGGTACTGTCATTGACGGTTATATCTCCGGTGCAACCCTCTTCCTAGACGCCAACAAAAACGGCATCAAAGACACCAACGAACCATCCACCACAACCGATTCCGGCGGTAAATTCAATCTCAACATCCCCTTCGAGATTTTCGACACCAATAAAAACGGAGAAATCGACCCATCAGAAGGCAATCTAGTAGCCACAGGAGGCATTGACACCGCCACCGGCTTACCCCTAGAAACACCAGTCACCGCACCCCCAGATTCTAGTGTAGTCACCCTCCTAACCAGCTTAATCGCCGACTTAATCGACAAAGGAATTGAACCAGAAGAAGCCCAATCTTTAGTCAAAGCCGCCCTTTCTCTCCCCGCTGAAGTTGACCTAACTAGCTTAGATCCAATCTTAGCTACCAATAACAACCAGCCAGGGGGAGTCGAAGTCTTATCCGCAATGGTGAAAGTCCAAAACTTCATCACCCAAGCCAGCGCTTTGATTGACGGTGCTTCCAGTGCAGTCAATACCGATATTGTCAAAGCTGTTGTCAGTTCAATTACGGCTCAAATTCAATCCGGTACAGTCTTAAACCTCAGCAATGCCGCAGCCTTAGAACCAATCATTCAGCAAGCAGCCGCGAAAATCCAGCAAATAGACCCCAGTTTCAACACTCAACAAGTCAGCCAAATTACCTCGCAATCCGCGACAGTAATGGCAACAGCCAATCAGCGCATTGATGTCGCCGTCTCCAACCCAACAGCAACATCAATTCCTGAATCACTTGCCCGCCTCCAACAAGTAGCCTTGGGCCCAACAACTCAAGAATTCAAAGAAGTTGGTACAGGAAATAAACCCATTTCCCAGGTAGTAGCTGACAATACTGGTACTGCTTTAGATAGCAGAGTTGAAGCTGTAGAATTGCCGACTGGGATTGCAACTCCTGTTGTCAGCGGCGATGCTGATTTGGGCAGCAATTCCCCCAATGCAATTCTCGGTACAAATGGCGACGATATCCTGACTGGCGACAGCGGCAATAATGTCTTGATGGGGATGAGGGGCAATGATTCCCTCGATGGAGTTCTGGGGAATGACACTATTTTTGGTGGCAAAGGTAGCGATACAATCCTGGGAAGTAGCGGTGATGATGTCTTATTTGGCAACCGTGGTGCTGACATCTTGAATGGCGATGATGGTAATGATATGCTTTACGGAGGTAAGGGAGATGATTTACTCAATGGCGGTTTGGGAATTGATACTTTGGTAGGAGGAATGGGATTAGATAAATTCCTACTATCTACCAATTCCGGTACTGATACGATTACTGATTTTGAAGTCGGTAAAGATTTGTTAGTAGTGGGTAATGGGTTGATTTTCTCGCAATTGGCAATTGCTCAAGATAGCGGTGCAACTTTAATCCGGTTGGCACAAACAGGGGAAGTTTTAGCTTCTCTGGGTGGTGTTTCTGCTAACAGTATTAGTGCTGCTAATTTCGGATTGATTTGAGATTGGGTAGGGAAACGGCATTGCCCATTAGTGTCAACTTAAGCTTTTAGTCCGTTAGTCTTCTCGCTCATCCGTCAGTCCGCCAGGGGTTGAAACCCCTGTCTAATAGCTAAAGTCCTCGCTATGAGGACTAATGAGTTCTTCAGTCCTCATAGCGAGGACTTTAGCTTTGAGACAGGGAATTCATTCCCTGTCGGACTATCGGTTTTACCTTAACTTGTCACAAATGGTTATATCCGATCGCCCAATCGGGCAATTTCATCATCCAATCCGGTTGATTTTACCCATTACCCGAAATCAGGATACGGCAGTGCCATGTCCCTACAATCGATCGCGTGATGCTTACATCCGAGGCGGTTAATGATTATTTTAGGGTAGGGAAACTGTATTGCCGTTTCCAGAGTTGCCGTGTTATTGATGGTTAGATCTGAGATTTTGCACAATTTTCCATCATCCTTTTATGAACACGCAAGATGCCTGTTCCACAAAAAAAATTATCTCTTGTGGAACGGGCATCTTGCCCGTTCTTCAGAATGATGCAAGATGTGAGTTATATCCTACCTTTCATATCAGCATCGCTGATATCGCATTCCCGGTAACTGCGAAACTAATCCCAACAATTCCAACTGCAAAAGTATACTAGAAACTGTTCCTGCTTCTAATCCCGCTGCTTCCACAATTACATCAAAAGAAATCGGCCCAGATACGATCGCACCTAACACCTTAGCCAATTCCGGCTCCAACGGCGGCCCTTGCTTCTCCACCGTCGGATTTGGAGGAAATAGCGACAACTGCTCGGCTCTATCCAATTTTGGCATAGCTCCGAGCATTTCCAACAACCTGTCTTCGCTTAACAGTCGATCGCGACCAGGCAGAATCGGATGAGCACCTTTACTCAGCAACTCCAAACACCCAAACGAACGCTCATCATCCAATCTTGCCGTCAAAACATACACATCCCGGCAAAAATCATTAGCTTGATAAGCAGTAATTAAAGCACCCGATTTGTGCGGAGCTTCTATCACGATTGTAGCGCGACTTAAGCCAGCAATTATGCGATTTCGGCGCGGAAAATTAGTTTTATTCGGTTGAGTTCCCGCCGGATATTCGCTAATTACCAATCCCTGCTGCAAAATGCGATCGCACAACCTCTCATTTTGTTTAGGATATACAATATCTACTCCCGTCCCCACCACTGCGAAAGTCCTTCCTCCCGCCTCCAAACAGCCTGTATGAGCCTCTGTATCAATGCCCGCAGCCAATCCCGAAACCACAGTAAAACCGCTTCTAGCCAAAGCCGTACTAAATTTGCGAGTCCACCTTCTGCCGTATTCCGAAGGGCTGCGAGTACCAACTATTGCCACTGTCGGCGTAATTCCTTGATTCTCTTTTACATCAACTAAACCGCGATAATACAACACTGGTGGCGGATTGGGAATTTCCAATAATAAGCGGGGATAATCTGGATCGGCGGGCGTCCAAAAACAGGGATTTTTTATAAGATGTTTTTCGATAAATTCTTCAGGATTAAGTTTAGTTCGTTCTTGGGAAATTGTTTCAATTATCTGCTTACCAAACCCTTCGACTCGCATGAAATCTACTGGTTTTGCCGTCCAAGCTTCTGCCAAACTATTGAAATTTTGGTGCAATCTTTGCAACAAAATCGGCCCGATACCGTTAATTTGCGACCATGCTAACCAGTAAGCGCGTTCTTCTAGCAACGAGTTACCCTCAACTTATCTGAGAATAATTTTATCATCTTCGGTTGAATATAGTAGGGAAACGGCACTGCCGTGTCCTCTATTTCTTGGGTGGGGAAACGGCACTGCCGTGGCCTGTATTTTCACAGATAGCCTGGTACAGAAATAGCACTGCCGTGTCCTGTATTTACACGGATTTCAAACTGTTATATAAATATTTTTTTACGAACCGCGAAGGCGCGAAGAATGCGAAGGGAATTAATACCAATTTTTTATGAGGCCCCGTAGAATCTGATCCCCCCTAACCCCCCTTAATAAGGGGAGTAGGGGGTGGGACAAGATTATTCTCAAAGTCAACCCCTACTCCCCAACAACCAGAGGGATTTAGGGGGATCGAGATATGTGCAACTTCACATTAAATTGGTATAAGAAGGATGTTGACAATTACTGGCTAGGTTTTCCAATCTACAAAACGGGCATAAATATAAGCAATAACTTCTCCGATCACAGTGCGAAAACCTTCGCTGGATTTCCACCATTCTTGGGAATTGTAATCTTGCGGTTCCGCCGCTATAATCCCGACTTTAATCTCAGGATTCAGCACTTCTTTGAAAACAATCCAACTTCTGCGGGCGTGAGGGCCAAAAGAATAAAGATTAATTGACTCAACTTTTATGGCAGAAGCAGCCAGCCAATCGCGAAGTGCGATCGCAGAAGCAGCAGTGCGGTGTTTGACAACACTCGCTGCTGGTACTGCTACTACTTTGTTTTTATCAAATCCTAGCGCAATACAAGTCGCGGCAGTTAGTGCAGCATAATTTTTATATTCAGCAAGATAGAAGCCTTTACTTAAAGGAGCTCCTGTGGTAATTAATTGGCGGTATTCGCCTTTTTTGAATTCGGCGATCGCACTTTCGATCGCATAATCCGGCAACCAGCCTTCGACAACCAATATATCTGCTTTAATCGGCGCATTTACCGCCAAAAATGGATGGATATTTGTGAGAATTAAGATCATTGCAATTATTAATCCCATCAGAGCAATTACCCAACCTTCCTTGGTAACTGCCCACATTTCTCGACGGCGGATTAGACGAATTCTCATTTTAACTCGATCTAGATGTTTTCGGGTATGGAGGCAGATTCGGCTAGACTGGGGAAGAGGGAAATACTGGGAAAGTGATAGAATTTCCCAATGCCCAATGCCCCATTCCCAATGCCCCATTCCCAAATTATTGGTGTTTCAGATACTCAAAAACGCTTTTATCCCCGATATCCTGCGGCATCGGTTGAAAAAACTTGCGTACAGCAAAGATGATAAACAAAGCCGCCCAAACTGCCAGCAAAAATTGTTCATTTTCGGCTGACAAAAAACCGAAAATATGTCCTAAAATTAAGAGAGGAACTCCCGGAGTCAAAAACTTAGTTTCGAGGCGATTAAAGCAGAATGCTTCCTTAAAATAAATGCCATTTAAGGCCGCAAAAGTAAAGCCAATTCCCCACAACGTCGCGGGATGTTCGTACACTGCTAAAGCTAAGGGTTCGCTGCTTTGTAGGGCGACAAACAATGCTGCCGCGCCGCCGATCGCCCAAAACGCCTGTAGTGTTCGGTGTAGCGCAATCATGTAAATGTGAATAGTTGCTAAGCTGACGCCTAAAGCTATCCAGAAACAAGCAAAAACAGGCGTTACAGCTTGGATTGCCATCGGGTTGTCGCCCTGTTGTAGCACCAGAGTAGCGCCGATCGCAAAACACAGCGCCGCCACCCCCAATCCAGCGCGGTAAATCAACACTCCCGTGCGATCGTTTTGAGTAATCGTAAATTCGCCGAATTGTCCTTGATAGACTGGCGATTCATCAGGTGATTTCAGTAGTTGCATTACAGCTTCCTCCTATCAGACACGAATGTACTTCTGCCAAGATATACTTTATTGATAAACCGATCCAGCGAGACCTAGCGATGCCTAAATTTAACAAGCCTAAACTTAACCAGCCTAAAGTTAACAAGTCTAAAGTCAACCAATCTCAATTGGACGATCGCCCCGATCAAAGCCAATCCCTTTCTTCAGAATCCGAACTTCCTCCAGTTCAGCTTGATGAAACCATTGTAGCAGGCAGAAGACCGAAACCGGTAAACGACTTTCAGCGCCTGCTGGAGGAATTATCCGAATTGAGAGCGGGGTTCGATCCAGAAATGTTAGCTCATCTCGATAAAAATATCCCATTTAATACCCAGCAATTTGAAACGAAAATCAGCAAAATTTTGGGATCAAAAAATATTGATGTCAGCCTAAAAAATTCCGTCAAATATCTAAATTACATCAAGCAAAATATTCAACTCCCCTGCCACGTTACCGGCATAGAAGAGTTTGAATGGGAAGAAGAATATACAATGGGTTCGGGCAGCAAAAAAGAATATGCACGGCTCAAAAAAACTCAACCTTCTTATACTGATAGATTCACCATTAATCGGTTGGAGGATTTGGTGGTTCAGGAAGAAGGCATATTTGTGGAAGTGCAGCGCGTCGGCGATCGCCAAAAGTTTATGTTGCCTTTATCTGAGTTAGAATCAGTTGATGTAACCTCCCGCAACAATCAGTTATTAGATGATTATGCCGTGTGGTTTATCAATTATTAAGGAAGAGTGGAAAAGTGAAAAATTGGGGGAGGGGAAGAGGGGAAGAGTGGGAGAAGGAGAGAGTGGGGGATGGGAAAAATCTTCCTTCTTCCTTCTTTTTGACATCCGTTACATCCGCCCTTGCGAATCCGTTGCCGAACTTCCTCCTTCCCTCTCCCTGACATCCGTTACATCCGTTACATCCGCCCTTGCGAATCCGTTGCCGAACTTCCTTCTTCCTTCTTAATTAAATTGAAGCCGACAAGTGCGATCGCGAAACCAAAGCCAAAGCTTCAACCAAACTGCGAACAGCCGCAATCATCGCCACTTCGCTATTAAGTTGGCTGACAGCAGAACCGACACCAACACCCGCAGCACCGGCTCCAATAGCGAGGGGTGCGGTGACGCTGGAGATACCGGAAGCGCAGAGTACGGGGACGGATACGGCGCGGGAAATTTCAAAGGCTGCGGCCAAAGTAGGCGCTGCTTTTTCAATTAATCCCAAGGTGCCGGCGTGAATTGGTTGGGCGCTGGTGCCACCTTCTGTTTGAATGATGTTAGCGCCAGCTTTGACTAATTCAATTGCTAATTGCACTTGTTTGTCGAGTACCAAAATGTGGGGAACTGTCACAGAAAGAGTGATGTTCGGAAATAGCGATCGAGTTTCGCGAGTCAACTGCAAAACTTCCTCAGCTTCAAAGCGGCGGCCTACTGCGTAGAAAGCATCAAAGTTACCAATTTCAATCAAATCAGCACCAGCTTCTACCGCAGGCACAAACTTTTCCGGTTCCACAGCCGATACACAAATTGGCAAATTTGTCAACTGTTTTGCCATCAATACCAAATCGCGATCGGCAGCAATATCGACAAAGGAAGCACCGCCGATATCCGCTGCTTTGACGACAGCCGCAACGTTGGCGGCATCAAAATTATTTAAACCGCTGATAATTTTCAGGGCGCGACCTTGCTCAAAAGCGCGCTGCAATTTAGAATTTACACTCATCGTTAGTTTTCCAACTCAAAAAATTTCTTAGACTCATTTTGACACAAATTAGAAGAATTTTTGATTTTTAATTCTTAATTTTTAATTACTTCCCGGCTGTCGAAATTTGTAAACATCTTTGATAACTTGTGCCCAGCCGTCAGAGAGAGATTCGAGAATACGAGCTCCCTTTTCTTTCGTCGCCGCCGTCGCATCGCCCAACACACCGCTTTCAGTCAACTCTCGCGTCAGCCAAGCAAAAGGCAAATTCCCTTCCATACTCAGCAAACTGTCTGTTGGTAAACCCTGCGGGTACTCGCAAACAGCCAGTTCCATTTTCACCTGTTCGGGCAAAATTGACAACATCAAACTCGTTTCTGCATCGCCCGCGTGAATTCCCAACTCCAACTCTTTCGCAGTTAATAATTCAGAAGCCACATTCGGAACCCGCCACACAAACAGCGGAAAAACAGAGAAATCCTGATATTTTTGATGAATATCCCGCGCCGCAATTTCCATCACCTGCGGCTGTCCGCCGTGACCATTCATTAACACTAATTTCCGAAATCCCGCCTGATAAATACTCTCCGCAATTTCACTGATTACTGCTAAAAGTGTCTGAGCACTGAGCATAATTGTACCGGGAAAATGGCAGTGTTCGTTTGACTTTCCGTAGTAAAGAGTTGGCAAAGCATAAGCGGGAATATTTGCCTCTAACTTGGCCAGGGCTTTGCCTGTCACCGCCGCGCTAATTGCCGCATCTACAATTAAAGGCAAATGGGGGCCGTGCTGTTCGATCGCACCTAGCGGCTGAATTATCACAGTATTTTCTTTATCCGGCATAGACTGAATTTCTGTCCAAGTCAGATATGGAAAAAAGCGCGATTCTGGAATAAAATTGTGCATATTACGATTCTACAAGCTCAAGGGCAAAAGTTATGAACACATTTGAGCGCCTAAAGATCGAGGGGTTTCGCCGTTTGTTTTCGGCAGAGGTGGAAATGCGAGATCTGACAGTGATGATTGGTGCTAACGGTGTTGGGAAAAGTTCTTTCTTAGAAATATTCTCACTTTTAGCAGCATCAGCGAACGGTCAGTTACAGTCCAAAATTTCAGAGTTGAGCGGTCTAACTCAGATGGTAACATTAGACCGGGCTGATAGCGTGTCAATCTCCTTATCAATGCCTATAGAGAATCAGGAACCCCTTAACTATTCTCTGAAACTTGCAACCAAAGGTCAATTCTATGAAATTGGTTCAGAAACTCTAATCCAACAGCGCGATCCCAATGCTTCTCAACCTTTTAAGTATATTGAATCTCGCGGTTTAGATGTCAAATATTTCAGTCCAGACGATGAAAAGCTACTACGTCCAAACTGGCAGTACAATCCTTTGGAAAGCTCACTCGCTCAGGTTCCTAAGATGTATCGGGAACCAGAAACATTGAGGCAGCACTTAGCTTCATGTAGCTTTTATAAGGCTTGGGAGTTGAATCTTTCCCCTCAAAGTCCTATACGTTTACCTCAATCTATGCGTCCTGCAACTTTGCCCGGTACCAAGGGAGAAGATTTAGTTTCATGCCTTTATTATCTGCGAGAAACAGATCCAAATCGATTTGAAATTATTCAAGATACACTGGCTGCAGCTTTTCCTGATTTTGAAAGGTTGAGTTTTCCGCCAGTAGCAGCCGGAACTTTAGCAATGACTTGGAAGGATCGAAATTTTTCTCATCCTTTTTATATGCACCAACTATCCGAGGGAACGCTGCGATTTCTCTGGTTAATCACCTTACTGCAAAGTCGAGATTTGACCGCTGTCACGCTGATTGATGAGCCGGAAGTTAGTTTACATCCAGAGTTGTTACAACAACTAGCTCATGCTATGAGAGAAGCTTCTCAAAGAACTCAACTAATTGTAGCAACTCATTCAGATAGACTGATCGGATTTTTAGAGCCTAAAGAGGTGCTTGTCTGCAATACTGAAGATGGATTAACAACTCTAACTTGGGCTGACTCTATAGACTTAGAACACTGGTTAGAAGATTATAGCTTGGATCAGCTTTGGGCAATGAATATCATTGGAGGCAGACCGTGAAGATTGCCATCATAGTAGAAGGAAAAACAGAAACAGCTTTTATGCCTATATTGCGAAAATTTTTGGAATCGCGTTTGCAGCAAATGCCAAAACTCGATACTAAACCTCAACACGGTCGCATTCCTAAAGAAGACAAGCTAAAGCGTGTAGTTGAAAATTTTTTAGGAAAAGATGGTTATGATGCTGTAATTGCATTAACAGATGTTTATACAGGAACTAAAGATTTTAAAGATGCAGGAGACGCTAAGGCTCAAATGAAAAAATGGGTGGGGGAAAATCCTAAATTTTATCCCCATGCAGCTTCCCATGACTTTGAAGCTTGGCTGTTACCTTTTTGGTCAAAAATTCAGCAAATATCAGGAGGCAATAGAGCCGTTCCTAGCGGTTCTCCTGAACTGGTCAATCACAATAATCCACCTTCTTATCGGATTAAAGAAATATTTGAACAGGGAAAACGTCGCAGTTATGATAAAGCACGGGATGCCAAAAGAATATTAGAGGGACAAAATCTCATGGAGGCTGCCGCAGTCTGTCCAGAATTAAAGGCTTTTCTGAATACTATTTTATCTCTTTGTGGGGGCGAATTGATTCCTTGACCCCGCCCAAAAACGGATACGAGCCCGCGATTCCTGTTGTGGAAAAAGCGAGATTTTAGACCAAGCTCTGGCGCGGGTTTCACACCTTGCTCGCTATATGTATATACTGTGCTGTGCGGTCACGCAAGCACTCCTAAACAACGCTTTTTACTTTCCCAAGAGCTCCTCCTATCATCAAGCGTGCAAGCTTTCACTCTTCGTGCGAGCATCCCGATCGCTAAAAATATATAAAGCGATCGGGATGCTCGCACTCCTAAAAAACGCTTTTTACAAAATAGGACGGCTCCCAATCAACTAGCCTGAAAACTAAAAAGTAATTTCCCAGATAGATCGCATATTCTGTATGTGGGTAGAGCCTATAATATAGCAGATGCTTTAATAGCGCGCTGATAATATACGCTCGCCAGCTCAGACCGAAAGACATAGAGACGACTAATTGATGGAAGCTTGGCAAACCCCACAAACTCATTTAACCGACATTCCGATCGCCGATGAACTGTCGCGCCGCATCCCTCGATCGCACGATTGCAAAGCAGAAAACCGAGCGCTGCAAACGCTGGCTAGACAACTGGCAACCTCACCCCACACCCTGCTCAAAACACTGGTGGCGATCGCTCAAGATTTGTGCGGCGCAGGAAGCGTCGGAGTCTGCTTGCTAGAAGAAAATGCAACTTCCGAACAAATATTTCGCTGGGAGGCCTTGGCGGGCGCGTGGGAAGTCACAGAGCACAGAAACACACCCCGCACATTGCGTTGGTCGGGAGCAGGCCTAGATCGCCAAACTCCCCAGCTTTACTTCGCTCCCGAACAATACTTCACCGACTTACAGCAGCTAGAAAAGCCGATCGCCGAAGCGTTAGTCGTGCCGCTGCAAGTAGAAAATCAACCGCTGGGGGCAATATGGATTGTATCTCACCAGGACGATCGCCAGTTCGATGCCGAAGACTTGCGGATCGCGATCGCCCTAGCAGACTTTGCCGTTGCCGCCGTACAAATCGATCGCGCCAATCGAACCAAAGAAGCTTTGCGACAAAGCGAAGAACGCTGGCAGCTAGCCTGTGCCGGCAACAACGACGGCATTTGGGATCACAACCTGCAAACAAATTGCTCTGTAGTGAGCGATCGCTTTTTAGAGATTTTGGAACGTAGGCCCGAAGAAGTCAAAAACTTCAGCCAATATTTGAGCTACATTCATCCCGATGATGTGGAGATAATGCAAAGCAATTGGCAGCAGCACTTGCATCGAGAAACCTCACATTACTGCTGCGAGTACCGCGTTCGCTGTCCCGACGGGCGCTACAAATGGATTTTAGCCAGAGGGCGAGCAATTTGGGACGAGTCAGGCAATCCCTTGCGGGCCGTGGGCTCCCTCACAGATATCAGCGATCGCAAACAAACTGAAATTGCCTTGAAACAAAGCGAAGAACGTTTGAGCGTCGCCATCGAAGGCTCAGGCATGGCAACCTGGGATTTTGACGTGCGAACAAATCGAGTAATTTGGTCGGCGACCCATTTCAGCATTTTGGGCTGCGAACAGACACCGGGCGGCGAAGTAAGCGTAGCTGTGTGGCAAAACTGCGTGCATCCAGACGACTTAAAGCAAGTCCTGCAGGCAATAGAAACAGCTAGGCAAACGAGATCGCTCTACTCCCCCGAATACCGGATCATCCGGGCCGACACACGAGAAATCCGCTGGTTGAGCGCGTTCGGGCGCTATCTCTACGACGCGGACGGCGAAGCAGTGCGGTTTATCGGAGTATTATTTGATGCTACCGATCGCAAAATGGCCGAACTGGCCTTGCAAGAAAGCAACAATCGCTTTCATTTAGCTACAAGGGCGATCGACGGCATGGTGTTTGAGTGGGATTTCGCATCGAACTCAGTTTACCGTTCCGAGGGACTGTCCTCGATCGTCGGTGTCTGCCCAGAGGATGCATCGGCAACAGCAGAGTGGTGGAGAGAACGCATCCATCCCGTCGATTTGGCACGCATCCAAGCCGGGGGGCAATCAATCTTGAATATTCCCGATCGCTATGAAATCGAGTACCGAGTTCAGCACGAAGACGGGCGCTGGATCGATGTTTGGGAGCGCGGCTGTTTGATCCGCAACCAGCAAGGCGAAGTGACCAAAGTTGTCGGCTTCACAAGCGACATTACCCAGCGCAAACAAACAGAAGCAGCACTGTGCGATCGTGAAACCCACCTGCAGTTGATTCTCGACAGCGCCAAAGACTACGCCATCATCACCCTCGACACCGGCGGACACGTTACCAGTTGGAACGCAGGGGCCCAGAGATTGCTGGGCTATTCCGAAGCTGAAATCGTCGGGCAAGACGGACGAATCATCTTCACCCCAGAAGACTCAGCAGCCAGAAAGCCGGAAGCAGAAAGGCACAGCGCCCTGACGAAGGGAAGAGGAGAAAACGAGCGCTGGCACGTCCGCAAAGACGGCAGCCGCTTTTGGGGCAGCGGGCTGGTGAGGCCCCTGCGCGACGCAGCAGGCGAGGTGCAAGGTTTCCTGAAAATCATGCAGGACAAAACCGAGCGGCGGCAAATAGAAGAAGCACTGCGGCACAGCGAAAATCTCTACCGCACCCTCGCCGATGGCGTCCCGGAATTAATGTGGATCAACACCGCCGACGGCAGGTTAGAGTTTTGCAACCAACACTGGAAAAACTACACGGGCATGATGCCAGAATTGCCGCTGGCTGCGCCGGTGCTGCAATTATTTCATCCTGACGATCTGCCAGCAGTTGTCGCCACGCGCACTCCTGCGATTGCAGCAGGGGAAGCCTACGAATTCGAGTGTCGGGTACGCAGGTTTGATGGTAATTACCGCTGGCATCTAGCGCGACTTGTTCCCGTCAAAGACAGGGGGGGAAAGGTGGTGCAATGGGCTGGTATCGGCATTGATATTGACGATCGCAAACGAGCAGAAGAAAGCTTAGCAGAAAGCGACCGCCGCTTTCGCTTCCTGGCTGAGTCGCTGCCCCACCTGATTTGGAACGTAACCTCCGCCGGGGAAATTCGCTTTACCAATCAACAAAAATGGTCGGAATATCTGGGAATGTCTTACGAGGAAGCAGCGAGAAACAATTGGGAATCCCTAGTCCCGCCCTCGGATTTGGCAGAATCTTGGGCCCGCTGGCAAGAATGTCTAACCAGCGGAGAAGTTTATCAACTCGAGCTGCGCCTCCGGCGGGCAGCAGACCAAATGGAACGCTGGCATTTGTCCCGCGCCGTGCCAATTCGCGACGCAGGGGGCGAAATTGTCGAGTGGATCGGCACGAATACTGATATTCACGATCGCAAACAAGCCCAACTCAACGAGCAGTTTCTCTCCGAGCTCGAAGTCCGCTTGCGGCAGGGCATCAACCCCGCAGAAATGTTGTCGGAAGCGATGAACAGTCTGGGAGAATATTTAAAGGTCGATCGCTGCGTGTGGCACGAAATCGATGTAGAAGCCGATCGGGCAATTGTCCGGCAAGACTGGCACCAGTCCGACTTGGCCAGCACCGTCGGCACCTATCAAATCTCAGACTTTAAGACGGCAGAACTGAAAGCTCTGTCTATGGCAGGTCAAACCCTTGTCATCTCAGATATCGCTAATCACCCCCATACAGCGCATTTATTCGATAACTACGGTGCCGTCTCGATTCGTGCTTTGGTCGATGTTCCCTGCCTTCAGGAAGGGCGCTGGGTGGCTCTTTTGCTGGTGACATCAAAGGTGGTTCGGCACTGGCGGCCCGATGAAGTTTGGCTGATGCAAGAAGTGGTGGCTCGCCTCTGGGCGGTGATCCTGCACGCGCGAGCCCTGCATGAGCTGCACGAAAGCGAGGCTCGGTTCCGCGCTCTAGCTGACAACATCGCTCAGTTGGCATGGATGACAGATCCTACTGGCTCGATTTTCTGGTACAACCAGCGCTGGTTTGACTACACCGGCACCACCCTAGAAGAAATGCTAGGCTGGGGCTGGCAAAAGGTGCACCACCCGGAACACCTCGATCGCGTTGTCGAAAAATTTAGGCGCTGCATTGAAACAGGCGAACTCTGGGAAGATACTTTCCCTTTGCGCGGCAAAGACGGATCGTACCGCTGGTTTCTCTCCCGCAGCGTGCCGATTCGCGACGATGGAGGCCAGGTGCTGCGCTGGTGTGGCACCAACACTGATATTACCGATCGAAAAGTTGCAGAAGCAGAACGGGAACGCCTTCTAGCACGGGAAAAGGCAGCGCGGGAAGAAGCAGAACAGGCTAACCGCGTCAAAGACGAATTTTTGGCTGTTTTGTCCCACGAATTGCGGACTCCCTTAAACCCGATTGTGGGCTGGGCGAAGCTGCTTCAATCGAATCTTCTGACACCCCAAAAGCAGCGTTACGCCTTAGAGACGATCGAGCGCAACGCCAAACTGCAAACCCAGCTTATCGAAGATTTGCTCGATGTGTCGGGGATTCTGCAAGGCAAGGTCAGCTTGAATATTGCACCTGTGGATTTAGCCGGGGTCATCGGCGCCGCTATTGAAACGGTGCGTCTGGCGGCGGAAGTCAAGTCGATTCAAATCAGCACTCAATTTGCACCGAATCTCGGCCCGGTGTTGGGCGATGCGGGCAGACTTCAGCAGGTAGTCTGGAATTTGCTGTCAAATGCCGTCAAGTTCACCCCGCCGTCCGGCAAAATTGAAGTCGTTCTCGATCGGGTGGACACCAACGCCCAAATTACTGTAACTGATACGGGAAAAGGTATCGAACCTGATTTTCTGCCCTATGTATTCGACTACTTCCGGCAAGCTGACAGCTCGATGACGCGCAAGTTTGGCGGATTGGGTTTAGGATTGGCGATCGTCCGCCATCTCCTCGAACTCCACGGCGGCACGGTGAAATCGGAAAGTGCAGGCGAAGGACAAGGCGCGACATTTACAGTCAGGATACCCCTGATGCCCGTGCAACCTCAGACAAGTCTTGCTGCTGCTGGGCCGGAGCAATCCTTCAATTTGAGCGGTATCAAGGTGTTAGCCGTAGATGATGATGCCGATGCGCTAGATTTAGTGGTTTTTCTGCTTGAGGATTGTGGGGCAAGCGTTACAGCAGTTTCTAACGCGGCCGATGCCTTGGCGGTTTTAACTGAGTCTGTGCCGGATTTGCTGTTGAGCGATATAGGAATGCCTGATACCAACGGTTATCTGTTGCTGTGGCAGGTTCGGGCTCTGCCGCCCGACAAAGGGGGACTGGTTCCGGCGATCGCCCTCACGGCTTATGCTGGAGAAATTGACTATCAGCAGGCCCTGGCTGCGGGGTTCGGGCGCCACATTTCTAAGCCTTTAGACCCCGACAAGTTGGTGCAGGCAATTTGGGAGGTAGTCGATCGATCGGGCAAAAACATTGTTTAAAGTATTTTTGTGTCGGAAAAGTCTTTATTTAATGAACCGCGAAGACGCAAAAAACGCGAAGGAATAAAGGAAGAAAAAAGGAAAAAGTTAATAATTTCAACTCCGGTTATATCTGAAATACTGCACCCTTCTCACTAATGATTTTATTGAGTGGCTATGAGCAACGGCCCGCAAGAAAATTCACTCTTTGTGGAAGCGGGCGGAAAGCCTGTTCATAAAAATGGTGCAATAGTTGATACTCCCCATGCCGTGCATGCGAGGGGATTCTTGAAGAACCCAGAGTCGGATTTTCAAAGGCGCTATCAATTCGCCGCTACTGATTCTGCTAAGATCTAATCCTAGCTTTATCGCTACTTTTCTGATAATGTTTGCTGCGCCGTTGCCATCAGCATTTATTTTCGTACCATCGGCTGAACGATACAGTCCACGAGTTATTCTTTTTCCTGATTCTTTCCACCCTTCAGTTTTTTCACCGAACGCAGGCAGCGAATCATTATCGAGAAAGCTGGCTTTTGAGGTATATGCTTCTTCAGTTTCTAGGAACTTAATTTTGTACTGATGACACAACTGAAGTATTCTCTCTTTTAGCCGACCCGTAGGAATTTGCACAAATTTTTGATTAGTCTTTTGACCCATATTGGCATTTTGTTTTTGCTCTTTATTCCATCCAAATACTACCGTTTCTATCCCATTCTTAAGGCAGTGATCGATTACAATCCTTGCTGCTTTGTTGACTGCATCTCTAACTTGTCGATTCCTTTTTTCGGTAATCCGGGCTAACTGGTTTGACCAGAACCCCTGTGGTCGGTTCTCTTTCAGCACAGAGATTCGCTTGTTGTACCACTGATTCAAAGACTTTAGATGTCGTCCATCAATAATAAAAGAAGTTCCTACATTGGATACGCCTGTTAACCAATTATTAATTCCATGATCTAACCCCAGGACACTTCCGGGAAGCACAGCACTACCAAGCTGCTCCTCTGTTCGATATACAAACTCGGCGTAAAAACAGCGATTTCTGGGAAGAATCCGAATTTCAACCAGTTTCTTGTAGTCCAAGTTTGACGGCATCGGCAAGAAAAATTCTCCGATTCCAAACCAAAGCTTGACTTTACTACCTAGTGGGAACCGTAACAACCCGTTTTTGAGTTTGACATCCGCGATCGGGAATGTCACTAATTTCAGAGAATCTTTTCTGTATTTTGGTAGCTTTGGGTGCTGCGTAACAGTCCCAGATTTGATTCCCAATAGCCGCCCAATGTATGAACTGAAGGATTCAGCGACACTGGTTAAAGTTTGCTGTGCGACATGGGAATACAGAGCCTTAAAATGCAAATTCGATTTAAACATTTTATGGAAATCATATTTCCCAGGGATTTTGCCAGTTTTGAAATACAACTGACGACCGTAGTACAAGGCGCAGTTTGCTAGCTTGTTTGATTCACCACAGACAAACTCTAAAATTGCTTTCAGACTGAAATCAGCATTAATTAAGTTTTGCTGGCATCCGTAATTAGACATTTTTTTGATTTTCGATATACTGCTTGACCACTGATAGTGGCGCACCGCCAACTGTTGCAACAAAGTAACTATTCGTCCACAGAGTTGGCAGTCTGCTTTTTAACCAAGGAAATTCCTGTCTCAATAGTCGAGATGAACGTCCTTTCAAATATCGGATCAACTTGGCAATCCCGAATTGTGGGTCTACTCCTACTAAAACATGAACATGCTCTGGCATTACTTCCATTTCTATTAGTTCGGCGTTGAATTCAGTGCAAACTTCTTGTAAAATCGCTTTCAGGCGAACATCTACACCGTTAATCAACACAGACCTACGATACTTTGAACACCACACAATATGATAATTGCAACAGTAGGTTACATTGCTGTTGGATTTTAGTTTTGTTTTCATATTTACAGTATATACCAACCAACCTGTATACTGTGTGTCGAAATATAAAGAATTGTTCAAGGCGGTTGAAACCGCTACCGACTTTTCCCCGTGTCTAAAGCCAGGGGCTTGCGTCTCGTTTTCCGGTCAGATGTAACCAATTTAATCCTGGTTCGATCGCGCATCATCTCAAACAAAAAAACCTCACGGATGGAGGTTTTTTGATGATTATTGGCGATCGTCGGACAGGTTAAAACATCCTGTCCCTGCATAATGCCCACAGCACTAAGACTCAATTCTTAGCGGTAGTCAGTGCGCGCCGCGGGTTCGCGATCGCTCGTTGTAGTTGTATAGCGGACATTTTCTTCGCGTTTGCGGGGAATCAAACCCAACAAACCAGACAAGCCTAGCAATCCCAACCATCCCCAATCAAAATCGCGATCGGTTTCAGCATTGTAGACATCGGAGCGAGGAGTGGTGGTGGTTGTAGTGCTGTTAGTACCGGAAGTAGTGCCACCAGTTGTATCTGTCTGAGCTGAAGCAGGGAGATGAGCAGGTGCTAGGGCTAAACCAGCAGCTATAATACCTGCACCGATTGCTTTGGATAAATCAGAACGTTTCATAATTCAGCTCCTCTCTGTTGGCTAAAATCTTTAACTATCAAAACTATGTCGATCTGCAGACAGGTTAAAACATCCTGTCCCTGCATAAGACCGACAGCACTAAGACTCAATTCTTAGCGGTAGTCACTACGCACAGCGGGTTCGCGATCGGTCGTTGTAGTGGTATAGCGGACATTTTCTTCGCGTTTGCGGGGAATCAAGCCCAACAAACCAGACAAGCCTAGCAGTCCCAACCATCCCCAATCAAAATCGCGATCGGTTTCAGCATTGTAGACATCGGAGCGAGGAGTGGTGGTGGTTGTAGTGCTGTTAGTACCGGAAGTAGTGCCACCAGTTGTATCTGTCTGAGCTGAAGCAGGGAGATGAGCAGGTGCTAGGGCTAAACCAGCAGCTATAATACCTGCACCGATTGCTTTGGATAAATCAGAACGTTTCATAATTCAAATGCTCTCTGTTGGCTAAAATCTTTAACTATCACAACTATATCGATTGGCTTTTAAAGTTAAATCCACCTCTAGCAGTAAAGATGGTTATGTTCCACGTATAACTACAGATTGATATCAAATTTTTAGCAGGCGCACAAAATTAAAGATTGCTCGCGGAGGCACTCCGGCACTAGAAATCGCGGGTCTGACACCTCACTCGGTGGTGAGGCAGTGCGGCACTCTCGACAACAGACAAGGTGTTGTTGACAAAAAACGGTAAACTCAGATATTGCACAGATAAGTGTTGGAAGTCGATCGACGGAGATAAAAACTTTTGGGAATAGAGCTACGCAGCTACGTATTTCTAGACAACTTGCAGCCGCAGCACGCAGCATACATCGGCACCATCGCCGCCGGATTCTTGCCGCTGCCGGGGGATGCGTCGCTGTGGATAGAAATCTCGCCCGGTATCGAAATTAACCGAATTACCGATGTCGCCCTCAAATCCGCCTCCGTGCGCCCGGGAGTGCAGATAGTCGAACGCTTGTACGGCCTTCTGGAAGTACACTCGAGTCAGCAGGGGGAAACGCGGGCCGCAGGCAAAGCAATTCTAGAATTCATCGGACTCCGCAGAGAAGAAGGTATCAAACCGCGAGTGATTTCCAGTCAAATTATTCGCAACATTGACCCCCACCAAACACAATTAATCAACCGCACCCGCCGCGGACAGTTGCTGCTGGCGGGACAAACGCTTTACGTCTTAGAAGTAGAACCGGCGGCCTATGCAGCGCTGGCGGCCAATGAAGCAGAAAAAGGCGCATCTATTAACATCTTAGAGGTTCAGGCTGTAGGAAGTTTCGGACGGCTTTACCTCGGCGGCGCAGAACGAGATATTATAGCAGGTTCCCAGGCAGCAATTGCGGCGGTGGAAAACGTGACGGGTCGAGAAAATCCAGCAATTGTTGGTCGCAAGGAATAGCCGTTAAAGGAGATGCAATTATGGCAAATACACAGCATTTAGCGCTGTTAAAAAAAGGTGCAGTTACTTGGATTGAATGGAGAACTCTCAACCCAAATATAGAACCGGATCTCAGCGAAGCTAACCTCGCCGAAGCAAATCTCAGAGGTGCACATCTTGGGCGATCGAACCTTTTTAAAGCAGATTTGTTTAAGGCTAAATTAATTGCGGCCAACCTCGCCGAATCTAATTTTAGTTTAGCAAATCTTGCCGGAGCGCAACTGCTCGAAACTAATTTAATTAAAGCTAATTTAACTGGAACCAACCTCCGCTCTGCCGACCTCAAGGGAGCTGATTTGAGCGGTGCTAATTTAATTGGAGCTGACCTCACCGCTGCCAATCTCCAACAAACCGATTTCGCAGATGCGAATTTAATCGGTGCGGTGATGTTTCGAGTTAATGCGATGGGCGCGAACCTCAACTTTGCTAATCTCAGTCAAGCTAATCTGACTCAAGCCGAATTGATTGAAGCACATTGCTATGCAGCTAATTTCTCTAAAGCTAACCTCGGAGAATCTCACTTCACTGGAGCATATCTTTTCAGAGCCAATCTCAGTTTTGCACAGTTGAGCGCGGCAGATTTCCGGTGGGCAAACCTCGGCAAAGCTGATTTGAGAGGGGCGAATTTGACCGGGGCAAATCTTAGGGGAGCGAACTTGGCGGGAGCTAATCTGGGCGAAGCTATTTTGAAAGGAACAATCATGCCTGACGGCAGCATTGTGTGATAAATATTGGATAATATTTATTCCTCTAAAATAACCGCGATAGTTAAAAAAAAGCCAGTGGCGCGTTTACCGAAAGCATTGCCAAAACATTAATTTTTGGGGCTGGTTGAGGTTTTCTCTAAGGCTCGCGAATTAAATAACTTACAATTTTAATTGTTATTGTGGGATGGGCGTCCCGCCCGTCCTTTTTGGAC
>NZ_JAUBTI010000014.1:0-100109 GCF_036702415.1 Microcoleus sp. D3_18a_C4
CGTATTGTACAATACGCGAGCGGGGACGCTCGCACTACAATAAAAAAAATGCTTTTTACAAAACTGAGATGCTCCCCAGTGACTGGCCCAAATTCGGGGAATTTGCTTAACAGCCATTCGCTGACTTGTTCGTTTTCTGCGGTTGAATAAGTGCAGGTCATGTATGCAAGATAACCTTGGGGCGCTACAATTTTAGCAGAATTGGCTAAAATTCTTTTTTGGCGGTTGGCATTGCTGTTGATGGTGACATGATGAAAGCAGCCGGGTGCTTTGTCTCCTTTTGCTAAGAGTGATTGACCAGTACAAGGAGCATCTACTATTACTAAATTAGCAGTTTGTGGTATTTTTTCGGCAAGTATTTTTGAATCGACGTTAGCGGCGGCGGATGGTTGAATTTGGCAGCGTTTTAAATTAGAGATCGGCATTCCCATGCGTTTGCCTATGGCTTCGTTGCACAACAGCAATTCTGGGTTTAATATTTTCCAGGCAAATATACTTTTTCCTCCGGGGGCGGCGCACATATCTACGATTAGTTTGATGGGCTGGGGTGTTGTTAACAATGTGGAGGCGGCGAAGATTGAGGAAAAGTCGAGACAGTAGTAATGTCCTGCTTGATGTAAGGAATGTTTTCCCGGCTGGGATTCTCAGGCTAGTCTATCTACAAATTGCGGTTGCCAAGAAACTGGAATTTCGACAGTAAATGGGTTTTCTGTTGGTTTTGGTGGCAGCCACAAGATAGCAGGATTAAAAGCTTGGGGATTGGTGACGGCATGAATAAACTTTTCTTGTTCGGCGGTGTCGGCAAATAAGCTGCGGCTGAGATTCAGCAGGAGATTCGACGGTTTTTCCCTGTTCGAGGAGATATGATAAGATTGAGATTCCCAGTAACAAAGGTAGATTAGATGATAATTATTAGTGTAGAACAGTTATAGTTAAGTTGGGAAGAATGGATGCAAATGTTGTTGCCTCTATCAAACCCATTGCTTTGGAGCGTTCGAGTCTGGCTGCACCTGAGTATCAATCGAGATACTTTTTGCCGATCGCACAACTCGGAACTCTTCTCGAAGTGTATAATCTAGGAGCCAACTACTATTATTTGAGCTGACAAATAAACATTACATGAGCTCGGTGGGTAAAAACACTCATAAACTAGCTTGTATCATAGCTGCGACGCGCTGAATAGTCTGTATAATATACTATGGTTTTTTGCCATTACCTACTTGATGACTAATGAGTAATGACTGAGGACTACTTACTAATAACGAAGAATCTATGAAAATTGTTTTTTTTGGCACTCCCGATTTTGCTGTTCCTACTTTATCCAGTTTGCTAAGTCACCCAGAATTTGAGGTTGTGGGTGTAGTGACTCAGCCGGACAAACGTCGGGGAAGAGGCAATCAATTGATGCCTTCACCTGTAAAAGATGTGGCTTTAAATCACAGTCTCCCGGTTTGGCAGCCTCGCCGAATTAAGAAGGATGCGGAAACGCTTGCTAAGTTGCGGGAAGCGGAGGCGGATGTGTTTGTGGTGGTGGCTTACGGCCAAATTCTTTCTCAAGAAATTCTGGATATTCCTAGTTTGGCTTGCGTTAACGTTCACGGTTCAATTTTGCCGAAGTATCGCGGTGCGGCGCCGATTCAGCGCTGTCTTTTTGACGGGGAAAAGACAACAGGAATTACTACTATGCTGATGGATGCTGGCATGGATACTGGGGCGATGCTGTTGAAGGCTTTTGCTGGTATTTCACTGTTGGATAATGCTGATTCTTTGGCGGATAGGTTGGCGGAAATTGGGGCGGATTTGTTGATAGAAACTTTGGTGAAATTGAGAGACGATAAGGTTAAAGCTGTTGTTCAAGATGATGCTGAGGCGACTTACGCGCCGATGATTAAGAGTGCGGATTATGTGCTGGATTGGTCGAAAAGTGCGATCGACCTTCACAATCAAGTTAGGGGCTTTTTCCCGGATTGCACGACGACTTTTCGTGGCAATTCTCTGAAGGTGATAGCTACTGTACCCGTCGCGCCGGAATATTGGCTGCAAATGCCAGCGGATTTGAGAGTTTTGGAACGCGAATGGCCTGTTTTAGCCCAGTTGTCGGGCGCAAATGGGGAAGTTGTTAAGGTTGTGAAGGGGTTGGGGGCGATCGTCCAAACTGGTGATGGTTTATTATTGTTGCGGGAGGTGCAGTTAGCGGGTAAAAAGGTGCAGTCTGGGGTGGATTTTGCGAATGGAACTCGGTTGGTTGTAGGGGAGATTTTTGGGAATGCTGATTCGTGAATTACAACAATAGATTACTAGATCGGGAGGCAAACTGTGTATATCTTATTTGATGGCAACTGGGACGAACCAGAAATAGAGATATCTGATTCGCCACGAGGTTTGATCGAACTTGGAGAACTTTGCAAAAGCATCAGTGAAGATTTAAATCTTCACGCGGAGAAAATAAATTCCGAGTTTTATCCTGAAAACCTGGAAGGTATTTCCATGAAGTTGTCTTCGATAAAAAATCCAGAAGGATTAGACTTAATCAAAATTCACCTAAACCAAAGAAATCTGGTATTTGAAGGTTCTAAATCTGCTTTTCATAAGCTGGGTATGTCATTGCTAAACTACTTCCATGAAAATAGTCGAAAACCTGAACATTTTCACCTATACTATGTGGAAGGCGATTGTCTATTAGCACCTACTAACTGTCACGTAATATTTCTGTGTAGAGATCCGCATATAACGTGAGAGACAGTACCTAAAATTCGACCAAAACTTCCTCCGCGCCGCCCAACAAACCCTGTGCCGCCTCTAACATACTCTCCGCAACATCTTTCAAATCTTCCCGACTTGCCAGATAAGTTTTCAAAGCTTCTAAGGGTTCTATACTATTATTAGCATTCAATTCGGGTAAACGCGGCCTCGCTAACTGACTGACTAATTCCGGTTGAATTGTGTAGCTGTGCGCTTCGCCCAGAAGTGCGTGCAATTCTGCGTTGTCGATTAAATCTAACTGTTCCGATCGCAATTGGTAAATCAATCTCACAACCGCGTCTTGTATCTCTTTTTTGCCAATAGCTTTAACTAACTCAGCTTGCGGGTTTTCCGATTCGGAAACATTCACTTTAATAGTCTGAAACACCCGCACTGGCAAAGCGCAAAATTCCCACTCTGCTTTTCCCCGTTCCAAATTAACTAACACAAAACCTTTATCTTCTTTCTCTTCGCTAAAATCAACTCGTTCGATACTTCCGGGATAAATTACGGGCGGATTGTTGGAAGCATTGAGATTTTGGTGTTTGTGAACGTGGCCGAGAGCAACGTAATCAAAACAAGGGCGAGTTAGCATGGAAACGGGTATGTTAAAACCTTTGCCAACTGCTAAAAAACGCTCTGCGCCCAGACTTGCTTTATCTGCCATTAAGTGCGCTAAAAGTACGGTTGGTATGTCGGGGTTGAGGCGGCGAATTTCGCCTTCCATTGCGATCGTCAGTTTTTCGGTTAATAATTGGTTAACATCGCCCATAGACAGGCTTTCAGTCTCGGAACGTGTCATTAAGGTCGATCGAGTCAACCAAGGCAATGTTACCACCTGTACCGGCCCGCTGCGGGTTTGAATTAGGTGAGTGTCCAGGCGATCGCCTACAATAAACTTAGGTATTCCCAAAGTCCGATATATCCCCAAACTCGCGCCGCCTTGTCCCTGAGAATGTTGGTCGTGATTTCCTACTAGCAAAACCGTCGGAATTTGCGCGTCTACCAAGCGGCTGAATTGGCGAGCAAAAGCCTCTTTAACAAACGGTGGAGGCGTCGAATCCGGGAAAGCATCGCCGCCGAATATGACTAAATCTACGGGTTCAGAAATTGCTCTATCCATACATTTACTCAGCGTCGCCGCGAAGTCTTCCAGCCGCGTATTTAAACCAGTTTCTGGATTAATCCGGCCGTGGGAAAAGCCGCTGCCCATGTGAATGTCTGAAAGGTGTAAGATTTTAATCATTGTTTTTTCTATTGGTTAGCTATCGTTTCGGTTCGGAGTGAGAACTGAAGTCCTCAGAAGCAAGACTTGCATTCCTGACTACGAACCAAAGAAAGTTTTTTTTCATACATCACAAAAGGAAACGGCACTGCCGTTTCCCTACAAATTTAACAAAACTCCAGAAATCGTGCGTGCCATAATTTGCCACTTTCCGTCAAACCCTGCGATCGCACTTTAATTTTGACACTTTTGGGGTTAGCCTCGTAGAGTCGGGCAATTTCCTGCATTTCCTCGGCGCTAAACCCGGTTCCCACGGTTCCTACTGGGACTAATTTGCCATCAATTTCTTGCGCTACTTTGACGGCACTAAACGGCCGCCCCGCAACTTTTGTCGCCGTCAAACCCACAATAAACAAATCGTGTTCTTGACAGTATTTAGTCCTCACCATCGGATATTTCTTAACATCTTTGCCGCCGACATAGTGACAGTTGTGCAACACCCAAACTTCGCCTTCTTTATTTTCAGATTCCTGCTGATTTGCCAGGACGAGTTTTTCGGCGGTGGTGCGAAATGTCGGTACAACTTCAAATGCTGGGGATAAATTCGCCAGCATTTCGCCAACTTCAACACCCGCTGCAATTCGTTCGGATTCTGCCACGGTAGTTAAATCATTGCCTTTGAAAAACAAACTTTTAAAAATGGCATAAATTGCGTTAGGCTGGATTGTCGGAAAACCGCTTTCAATATTAACTGTAGCAGCTTGCGCGCCGGTGCGATGTTCGCTGCCCGTACAGCTTTTGTAATACAGTTCGCCGTCTAAAACAAAGGTGCCAATTTTAGCGGCTGTGTCGATTAATGTGCGATCGATCTCAATCGATGCCTGTTGCCGCAGGTTAGTCGATCGCGATTGGTAGTATACTTTATCTGGCGTCGCAATGACCACTACTCGATTGCCGTCGCGCTTTGGCTGTCCCCAATAATCGGGATTTTCGATGTAATAAGAACGTTCACTCGGCGCGTCCACCGGCTGCATGGTGACAATCCTTCCGGGCTGTAAATGCGGTGGCAATTCGGCAACAATGGGATTGTTGGCAGTTTCTATTTTTGGGGCGGAAGTTGATTTTGCAGCAGGAGCAATATTGGCGGTAGAATTGTTTGGAGTATTGAGGGCGATCGGCTTTTCTCCGGTTTCCAATTCAAACGCTCTTTTCCAAAAGCCGATCGCCATTTCCGGGTATCCTTCCGACTCGGCGCACAGTGCAAAACCGATAACTTTTGCCGTACCGATGCCGCGCCCGTAATCAGATAAATACTGCACGGCCCCCGCTTCACCCATCAAGTGCAATTCTCGCTGAACAATGCGATTGTTCCAGCGTTCTCGAATGTCGGCGCTAATTTTTTTAGCTGCTTTTCGTTTGGCTTCTGCGTATTCGGTGCAGTCCATACTGCCTCCTTTATGTAGGGCTATTTCTATACTATACTAAAGCTTGATTTATTAGTCAATCGTAATTTGATAATTAGGTGGTGTGAATAAATTTAACTTTTTCATTGGTGAACTAGATTTATTTTTTTACCGCAGAGGCGCAGAGGGCACAGAGGAAGAGCAGAAAGAGAGTAATCTAAACTCTCTAATCCTCCATCTAAAATTGATACCAGTTCGCAAAAAAAATGCTACTGTAGGCAAGATCCAAACCATGAGAGTCATCCCTCCCACATCTAAAATCTAAAATCTAAAATCTAAAATGGTATGATTATCCCCTGGCACCTGTTATCAATTGGAAAAATTTAGGCGTGTACCTTTGTAAAAGACTACCCGCAGCCAGCGTTACTAAAGTGGCAATTGTCACTATCAACAAATATTGTACCATGACCGTTATCGAATTTGGATTTTTTGACAATCTCTCAAAAACTTCCTTCAAAACTGTTACCGTCGGTTCGTGAGAAGCATAAACAAAAAATGCCAAACCCGAAAGATTTAAACACACCTTTTGCAGCTTTCCAGCTACCAAATCGGCAGCGCACCAAATCGCCATCGTACCTACTACTCTCGTGCAGCATTCAAACAGGTGTTTAAAATTTTCTATTTCTGATGTTTGCATTATTGCCAGCACAACAGCCATCGCTAAGTATATGCCTATTATCAAACTTTTTCGTCGATTGAGCCAAGTTAAATCCAATTTTTGAACAGCAATCAGACATCCCAAATAAAAGAACAGTGGCCCCAACCACTGGATTTTAATAAAACCAAGTTGTAATTTCAGCAACCAAGGCGCGGCAAACAAAGCCAAACCTAGATAGGGAATCTTTCTAGCTACCAGTAAAAATACCGGAGATAGAATCACCATCGCGATTAAGTCCCGGACATACCAGAAATGAAATGCGATCGGATAACCGTTTCTGTACCCCGTCAAACAATCTATAAAATTGGCGAAGCTGTAGTCTTCAATGTATTTTTTGTAATGACCTTGAATAATAGAACTTGTTGCCGGTATGTTCAAGACAATTAAGACCATTGCCAATAAAGCTAAGTTCCAAAATAAATAGGGAACCAGGAGAGTCCAAAACCGAGACTTGAGCTTTTCTAGGTAAGAATTTAGCGATAAGTTAAAAGTTTTGAAAAAAAGCACTCCTGAAATAACAAACAAAAAAGACACGCAGGAACCGCCCCAAGTGCTCGCAATAAAAGTCTGGAAAAATTTGTCAGCATATCCCACAGAATTTATAGACGAGTGAATAGTAACAATCCCAATAATTAGGGGGAGACGTAATAATTGAATTTTCCCAGAAATTTCAGGCGTAATTTGCATTTTTTACGGACCTAGTGTATGGATAGATCGACCTGTATTTACATTGAGATGGCAAATTACCGTAATCGGTTCGCCGTCAATGCTAAGATAACATCGATCGCGCGTTGAGGTCAATTATGCCACGGCTTGCTTCTTGCCAAGTCTGGTTCGCCAACTGGCGATCGCAGGTTTGAGAATTTAAGATCGAGTTTAATCTTACTGTTATGATGCGATTGATTTTGTACAGCAAACCCGGATGTCACTTGTGCGAAGGGTTGCAAGAAAAACTGGAACAGATTGAAAGCCTGAAGTTTCAACTCGAAGTCCGAGATATTACCGAACGCGATGACTGGTTTCAAGCTTATCAGTACGAAGTTCCTGTTTTGTTTAAAGTGCAGCCCCCGCCAACAAATTCTGCTGGCGAGGCTGGATTCTCCCCTGAACAACTGTTACCCCGCCCTTCTCCCCGCTGTAGTGTCGCCCAATTGGAGCAAATGCTACAGAAATATTTGCAAATCGATCCGTCACAATAATACGATTTACTCAGATGTTGCACCCTTGTCAAGAACGGGCTCTCCGGCCCGTTCCACAAACAATGAGTTTTCTCGCTTCACAGGCCGGAAAGCCTGTTCCTAAACAAGTAATTGAATGGTGCAAAATGTGAGATTTACCCAAAAACTCAGGTTTTAATCCTGACATCGGGGTACTTGGTGTGCAGCTTACTCTAGGCAGATAGATTTTACATCGCGCACCAAAAAAACTTAGGCTTTGCACCGCCCACAGCAAAAACCTGTAGAGAGTGGCTCAAACAATCGGTTCCGCCAGTCATATTCAAGACATCCAAGTGAGGAGTTTTTCAGATGAAATTGAGAGAATTATTAGCAGCAGTTCCCAGCATTTCCTTTGACGCCAAACATCCCGCCCTCGATGCCGAAGTCAAGGGTTTATCCACTAATTCCCACGCTTGTCAGGCGGGCGATTTGTTTTTGGGAATGCCGGGAACTAGGGTTGATGGGGGAGATTTTTGGCAAAGTGCGATCGAATCTGGTGCAATTGCCGCCATAATTTCCACCCAAGCAGCCGAGAAAACACCCCCCCAACCCCCCCTTGCTAAGGGGGGGCTAGAAGAGGTTCCCTGCGTCATCGCAGCAGCCGATATGGCTCAAGTTTGCGGTCAAATAGCAACCGCATTTTACGGCAATCCAGCTAGCAAATTAAAACTTGTCGGCGTTACCGGGACTAACGGCAAAACTACAACAACTCATTTAATCGAATTTCTGCTGAATGAAATGCAGTTGCCGACGGCGATTTTCGGTACGCTTTATACTCGCTGGCCGGGATTCCAAAAAACTGCACTTTACACCACACCTTTTGCAGTTGACCTCCAAAAACAACTAGCAGAAGCTGTAGCAGCCGGATGCAAACACGGCGTGATGGAAGTCAGTTCCCACGCTTTAGCGCAACAGCGAGTTTTAGGGTGTAGTTTTGAAGTGGCTGTCTTTACAAATTTGACTCAAGACCATCTGGATTATCACCGCGATATGGAGGATTATTTTGAGGCAAAATCGCTTTTATTTGGTTCGGATTACCTCAAAAATCGCGCTGTAATTAATATTGACGATCCCTACGGGCAGCGGATATTTGAAACCATCAAATCCGACCGAGTTTGGAGTTACAGCACTGTTCTGAAAACCGCAGATTTGTATGCTTTTGATTTGCAGTATCAGCCCAATGGAGTTAAAGGAATGCTGCACACACCGAAGGGAGAAACGGCTTTTTCTTTGCCTTTAGTCGGTCAGTTCAATTTATCAAATATGTTGGCGGCTGTCGGTGCTGTTTTAGAATTGGGTTTAGATTTGTCCGCAATTGTGGAGAAATTATCTCAGTTTTCGGGAGTACCGGGACGGATGGAACGGGTGCAAATTAGCCCGGAACAAGATATTAGCGTTATTGTGGATTACGCGCACACTCCAGACAGTTTGGAGAACTTGTTGAAGGCGTCGCGGCCGTTTATTCCGGGTCAGATGATTTGCGTGTTTGGCTGCGGCGGCGATCGCGATCGCACTAAGCGGCCGATCATGGGTAAAATCGTTGCAGAATTAGCCGATTTAGCGGTTGTTACTTCCGACAATCCGCGCACTGAAAATCCCGATCGCATTTTGGAGGATATTTTAGCAGGAATTCCCGCCGCAGTAAAGCCGATCGTTTTGTGCGATCGCGCCGCTGCAATTCGCACTGCTATTATGGACGCTAAACCGGGAGATGGCGTGCTGATTGCAGGGAAAGGACACGAAGATTATCAAATTTTGGGCACCGAAAAAGTCCATTTTGACGATCGAGAACAAGCGCGAGATGCCTTGAAAGCCAGAATGAATTCGGTTAACTGACTTCGGTTAACTGTTAACGGTTAACCGAATCCGGTTAACCTTTAACGGTTAGCTGTTCGCGCGCTGCGAAATTTGTTATATTTTTAAGTATTAATACCAAGGAAGAATCTGATTTGCACTAGATTGTAAGAGTAAATCAAATATTTATCTAAAAAATAATTATTGCTATGATAGAATTAACTGGCTATCAAATTCTCGCTCGAATTTACTCAGGCACTCGCACCCTCGTTTATCGCGGAACTCGCCTCTCGGACCAAAAACCTGTAGCCATCAAAGTCTTGCGAAACGAGTATCCCAGCTTCAGCGAACTCTTGCATTTTCGCAATCAATACACGATCGCCAAAAACCTGAATTTGCCCGGAATCATCCAAACCTACAGCTTGGAGCCCTACCGGAACGGCTATGCGCTGATTGTGGAAGACTTCGGGGGAATTTCTCTGAAGGAATGGACGGGGAAAGGAAAAGCCGTGCAATCTCTGGTTGATTTTTTGCAAATTGCGATCGACCTAAGCAATACATTAGATATACTTTACCGCCACCGCATCATTCACAAAGACATTAAACCAGCCAACATTCTGATTAATCCTGAGACTAAACAAGTCAAACTCATTGACTTTAGTATTGCATCTTTGCTGCCGCGAGAAACTCAAATGCTGATGAGTCCCAACGTGATCGAAGGAACACTCAGCTATTTATCTCCCGAACAAACAGGAAGAATGAATCGCGGCCTTGACTACCGCACAGATTTTTATTCATTAGGTATAACTTTTTACGAATTGCTGACAGGAAAATTGCCATGTCAATCCAGCGATCCGATGGAATTGATCCACTGTCATATTGCCCAGCACCCACCATCTGTACGTGAAATTAATCCCGAAATTCCCCTTGTCCTCTCGGAAATTGTCAGCAAATTGATTGCCAAAAATGCCGAATGTCGCTATCAGAGTGCATTAGGGCTGAAAGCCGATTTAAAAAATTGTTTGCAACAACTCAATGAGACAGGTAGAATTGAGAGTTTTGCCCTTGGTCGGCGAGATTTTTGCGATCGCTTTATCATACCCGAAAAACTCTACGGCAGAGCAACCGAAGTCGCTGCATTATTAGCAGCATTCGATCGAGTAGCCAACCCCTCTAAATCTCGTTCCCCACAAGAGCCTGGGAACGAGAGAAACCAGCGAAAAGAAGACTCACGCCTTACTAAGGGCGACGGGGGGGACTCGAACTTATCCCGCAGCGAAATGATGCTAGTTGCCGGATTTTCCGGCATTGGGAAAACCGCTGTAGTCAATGAAATTCACAAACCCATAGTTCGGCAACGCGGTTATTTTATCAAAGGCAAATACGACCAATTTCAACGCAACATTCCCTTTAGTGCTTTTGTGCAAGCCTTCCGAGATTTAATGGATCAATTACTCTCAGAAAGCGACGCTCAGCTAGAACGATGGCAAAGGAAAATTATCAAGGCTCTGGGCGAAAACGCTCAAGTTATTGTAGAAGTAATTCCTGAATTGGAACGAATTATTGGCAAACAACAGCCTGTCTCTGAACTTTCGGGAAGTGCCGCCGAAAATCGTTTCAATTTACTATTTCAAAAATTTATCTCTGTTTTTGCTACAAAAGAACATCCCTTAGTGATTTTTTTGGATGATTTGCAATGGTCAGATTCAGCATCCCTGAAGCTTTTGCAAGTGTTGATGAGTGAAAAAAATAGTCAGAATTTGCTGGTAATTGGGGCATATCGAGATAACGAAGTATCTCCGGCTCATCCATTTATGTTGGCAGTAGCAGAGATGGAAAAATCCCAAGTAACGGTAAATACTATTACCTTGGAACCTCTGAGTCAAGTCGATATTAACGATTTGATAGCAGATACGCTCTCGTGCGATCGCCCTCTTGCTCAGCCATTAACCGAGTTAGTTTATCAAAAAACCAAAGGCAATCCATTTTTTGCCACCCAATTTCTCAGGGCGCTACAGGAAGAGGGGTTGATTGCGTTTGATCCCACCCCCCTTTCATCCCCCCTTACCGAGGGGGGAGAGAGGGGAGTAACATCCCCCCTTATCAGGGGAGGACACAGGGGGGTAACAGGGGGGTGGCAGTGCGATATCGCCAAAGTCAAAGCCCTAACTATCACCGATGATGTAGTGGAGTTTATGGCGGTGCAATTGCAGAAATTGCCGCCAAAAACTCAGGATGTGCTGAAGTTGGCTGCGTGCATTGGAGCGCAGTTTGATTTGAATACATTGGCGGTAGTCAGCGAGAAGTCGCCGGAAGAAACTGCTGCCGATTTGTGGAAATCCTTGCAAGAAGGATTCATCTTACCAACCAGTGAAATTTACAAGTTTTATATAGGGAAAGAAGATGGGAAAAGCACCCCCAACTTGCCAAATACCGCCGCTCAATTACCTCACTACAAATTTCTCCACGATCGGGTTCAGCAAGCTGCTTATTCATTAATTCCTGATGACCAAAAGCAAGCTACTCATCTCAAAATTGGACAGTTACTTCTGCCGAATTTCTCCGAGGTTGAAAGAGGAGAAGAAGTGTTCGATATTATCAATCATTTTATCATTGGCTCGGAGCTAATAACGCAGCAGGAAGAACGAACCAAGCTTGCTAAAATTAGCCTCTTTGCGGGGCAGAGAGCTAAACTATCAACTGCTTATGAATCGGCGACCAAATATCTCGCTTTCGGTTTAAGTTTCCTACCCGCTAATAAATGGGACTCTGCTTATAAATTAACATTTACGATGTATCTAGAAAGCCTTGAGGCTGAATTTTTGGCAGGTCATCTTGAGGAAGCTGAAAATTTGATAGAAATCGCCTTTAGTCATGCAAACTCAAGTCTTGAGCGAGCCAATATTATTGCGATTCAGCTAACTCATTATCAAAATAATGCCCTGTATCAAAAGGCGATTCAGGTAGGAATTGAAGGGCTGAAACTGTTAGGCTTAGAACTGGCGATCGTGCCAAACGAAGCAGAGTTAGAAGGGATGGCTCTGGAAGTTAAAAAAACCTTAAATCAGCGCCAAGTTGCAGCACTAATCGACGCACCGCTCATTGTCGATGAAGAACGCCAGATGCAGATCAAACTGCTAATGAACATGGTACCGCCCACTTACCTAACTAATCAGGAGTTGTTAGTGTTGGTTGTTTTACACATGACCAATCTCTGTTTGCAATACGGGAATACAAATGTGGCGGGTTTTGTTTATGTTTGGTATGGCACAATTCTCTGCCAACGCTTTCAAGACTATGAATTGGGCTATGAGTTTGGACTTTTAGGGTTGAAGGTGAATGAAAAATTTAATAACACCACCCTGAATGGCAAAATTTATATGTCCTTCGGCAACTTTATCAACCATTGGCGCAAGCACGTTAGTTCTAATCTTGCTCTGCAACAAGCTGCTTATCAGGGGGCAATGGAAGTAGGCGATTTTTCTTGGTGTCATCACAGTGCTCTGTTCAGTTTCTGGCAGCAGGCGATCGTCTCAAGCGATATTCACAGTTTGCTGGCTCGACATGAAAAGTACATCAGCTTTGCGGAACGAACGGAGATTACGACAGCCTTTGCCCTAATTCTTCAGTGCAAGCTCCTAGAGAACTTGCAAGGGCTAACGATAGGGAAGTATAGCCTTAGCTCTGAAACATTTGATGAAGAGTCGGCGCTAGCAACGTTCAATGAAATTGGCTATGGCTATGGCAGTAGCACTTACTATTTCGCTAAAGCCTTTTTGTTTTTTACCTATGGTGAGTATGCTAAAGCTTATGAAATGTTAGTAGCCGCTGCCGATTTTTCTAATGCACTCTATGGACAATTTCAACGTGTTCTGCATTGTTTTTATCAGTCTTTGACTGTATTGCAACTTTATGGGGAAGCACCGGAAAAACAACCAAAAGATTATCAAGAAATTCTTCAGAATAATCGGCAACAACTTCAAATCTGGGCACACAACAGTCCTGAAAACTGTCTGTCCAAATTTCTGCTTTTAGAGGCGGAGATGGCTCGTGTTGCTGAAGAAAAATGGCCGGCTGCTGAGTTGTACGATCGCGCCATTCAACTCGCTAAAGAAAACCAATTCCTCAACGAAGAAGCCTTAGCAAACGAACTCGCAGCTAAATTATACCTCAATTGGGGCAAAGAAAAAGTCGCTGCAGGCTATATGCAGGAAGCCTACTATTGTTACGCCCGCTGGGGAGCAAAAGCCAAAACCGATGACCTAGAAAAACGTTATCCCGATCTGCTGCGTCCCATCTTACAACAGTGCGTCCAACCCTTCACTATTTTAGAAACCCTATCCACCCTCACCAATCCCACCTACTCAATTCCTTCGATCACCCATCACACTACCTCAAGCACCTCCATTAACCAGGCTCTAGATTTTTCGACTCTGCTGCAAATCTCCCAAATGATCTCCAGCACGATCGACCTAGATGAGTTGCTGCAAATTCTGACCCAAACCATGCTACAAAACTCTGGAGCCGATCGCTGTGTACTGATGCTGTGCCAAGATCAACAATGGCAAGTGCGGGCGATAGCTACCTGGGAAAACATTAGCCTGCAAAGGGAACCCCTAGAGAACAATCCCACCGTTCCTGTTAAATTAATCCAGTATGTCAAAAACACCCTAGCAGCAGTTGTCATCGATCACCTCAAAACTGATCTGCCTGTGATTGACGATTATTTAGACCACCACCAACCAGAGAGTTTGCTGGGTTTGCCAATTCTAAATCAGGGGAACTTGGTCGGCATTTTGTATCTAGAAAATCGGATAACCAGTGGGGTGTTTAGTCGCGATCGCCTCCTAGTGCTGAATTTTCTATCTAGTCAAGCGGCGATCGCTCTGGAAAATGCCCGCCTCTATCACCAAGTGCAGCAGACTTTGAATGAACTTCAGCAAGCTCAGATGCAAATGATCCAAAGTGAAAAGATGTCAGCATTAGGTAATCTAGTGGCAGGGGTTGCCCATGAAATCAACAACCCCGTTGGTTTCATTGCCGGGAACATTAATGAAGCTCATGCTGGAGTTCAAGACTTAATTGATTATTTGCGCCTCTATCAAGAAAAGTTTCCTCCATCCGAAGCAGAATTGATTGAGAAAGCAGAGGAAATAGATTTAGATTATCTAGTAGAAGATTTACCCAAGATGTTGAGTTCAATGAAAATAGGATGCGAGCGCATCAAAAACATCAGCACCTCCCTCCGCACTTTCTCTCGCGCGGATACGGCCCATAAAGTTGAGGCCAATATCCACGAAGGCCTCAACAGCACTGTGATGATTTTACGCCATCGCCTGAAAGCGAACGACAAGCATCCGGAAATTGAAATCATTAAAGAGTACGGCAATATTCCCAAAGTAAAATGTTATTTGGGACAATTAAACCAGGTATTTATGAATTTGTTAGCAAATGCGATCGATGCCTTAGAAGACTCGAATCAAGGACGGAGTTTTGCCGAAATTAAATCCCATCCCAATCACATCACTATTCGGACGGACGTGGAAGGTGACCAGGTAAAAATTGCTATCGCCGATAACGGAAATGGAATGTCGGAAGAGGTGAAGAATCGTATCTTCGACCATCTATTTACCACTAAAGACGTGGGCAAAGGAACTGGGTTAGGACTGGCGATCGCGCGTCAAATTGTAGAAGAAAAACACGGCGGCAAACTGAGTTGTTTTTCTACACCGGGAGAAGGAACGGAGTTTGTCATTGAGATTTTAATTGACTAATGCGATCCGGCTGTAGGGGCGGGTTTTACCAACAATATTTGACGCTCAGAAACAATCTATAAAAACCCGCCCCCACCCAACCAATAACCCTGATTAACCTGATGTTCGATCCCCTTCAAAAAATATTAATTCGGATTTGTCGTTGGGCTGGGGCGGGTTTATTATATTGTTCATTTCTGACATAGATGGTTGGTAAAACCCGCCCCTACAGATTTTGCCAATAATTAATGACTATTGCAACGGCAAAAATACCGTCATCACCTCGCCCTTTTGGGGTCGCTGGCGAATTACCAACTTCCCGCCAGCAGCCCGAAATAAATTCTTAGTCACGCTCAAATTTAAACTCAAACTTCCCGTCTCCGGCTGCACCATCAACAAAGGCCCGATCGATCGCAAAGGAGCATTCGCCGCTTCTGCAAAAGTCGATGCGACATTACCTTCAGGTAAGTGTTCTGATTCCAACTGCAACTTTAACTGATCGCCCGCCAATGTCACCTCCACCTGAATGCGACTCCCCGAAGGCAAAGTTCGAGTAAAATTCTCAATCAAATTAGTTAAAACCTGATCCAGCATCGTCGGATCGCTGACTACCGCCGGCAACTTTTTCGGCACAATAACTTCCAAAGTGTGGTTTCGCACACTCGCCTGTTTTTGCCAGCGGGGAATGCTATTTTGTAGCACTTCACCGAGGGACATTGCTGTTAGCTGCACGCCAGAATTTTTAGCTTGCGACATTTCCAATTCCACGGCGCGGAAAATTAAACCGAAGCGATCGATCTGAGCGGTACACTCAGCATCAATCATTTCCAAACGCTTGACCACCACCGCATCGAGTTTGGGACGTTTCAGCAGCAGCCGAGTCAGCGTGCGAATGGTAGCCAAAGGAGTGCGGACTTCGTGGGCGATCGCCTGTAGCAATTCGACCTCTTTAGTAGCCAGAGGAATTGGAGATTTGCAGTTGATATCTGTAGCCGATAACTTGTGATGTCTGTGGTTCAAACCATCATCAATTCTTTCATCCTTTATCCTGCCTGCTTCATCTTTCCCAACCTGCAAATTATGCAACAGCAAGCGGCTGAACAGCATCACTGTTTGATAATGGGGTTCCACAGGCAAAAACTGCTGGAACAGCCCGTCTAATTTAGTAGAATTATTAGTTAATTTGCTAACTGATAAATTGAAGCTAGCGTCAGAATTGGCAAGCAAACATTCGCTTTCAGTCACCCGGCGCCGCAAAACCTCCCAAGCTTTGGCGACTACTTGCGGATCGAAAGAAAATAGAAAAGCCGGAATTCCCGCAGAATTTTCACCCAAAACCATCACCAGGCTAAAACTAGCAGTTAAAACCAAACAAAACTGCTCGTTGGCTAAGGGATCGCCACTGGCCAAAGCCAAAGCCGGGGCCGCCGCAGGGACTGATATTTGCACATCAGCCGCCGGCATTAAAGCTAAAGTTTGTCTAGCCCGAAAAGACCACAAAGCTGCATCGTTGTCGGGAATACTGGTAAAAATCCAATTGGCAAAGCCGTTGGCCAAAGCGGGGCCAGTCAAAACCGAAGACGGGCCAGACAACACCAATCCCTGACAGGAATGGGGGATTGTCGATCGACCATTTGCTCGCTCGGCATCTGTTTTTTGTCCTGCTTTTTGCCGATCGAGCATTTGATTCAAAGCTGCGATCGCCCCATACCATTCCTGTTCAGCTTTCAGCCGAGAAGCCCCACGGCTTGCAGGACACCGATGGCGGTTGTTTCCTCCCGCCAACTTAGCATCAAAGAGACTGAGGTCATTTTCTTGGCCTTCGGAGGCTAAAATTTCGCTTATTGTCGGTAAAAAGTAAGTATTCACAGTTATAAACCCACCTTCGGAGGCATGAAGGGTGAAGTATTTATGTATAGGAAAGTTCAGGAGTTAGGAGTCAGTCGATTTTAGATTTTAGATTTTAGATTTTAGATTTACCCCACAGATAAATCTGGGAGATTGAACTTTGGTCTAAAATTTTTATCTTTCCACGACTTAAGTACGTGGCACGGTATCCGTTTTTGGGCTGGGTCAAGCACCAGCACGATCGAAAAATCCCGCATAATTTCTTGCACCTTCCTCCTAACTCACAGGATATCCACATTTGTCAACTAACGATATTGGCAGAACCGTACCAATAAGTCGCAATCTCCGCGCTTGGGGCGATATTTTGGACGATCGCCCTGACAACAGTGCAAAATGAAGTAAGTTAAACACCGTGCTTTCCTTATGCCCACCTCGATCGCCGACTCGAAAAATCTGCTGTCAGACTTAATGGCACGCTACCGCCACCAAGTCGATTATCTGGCAATTCGACTGGAAGAAGCCGAAGGCACCGACATCCTGCTGCGGGGCGAAAAAATTGAAACCCTCAGCGAAGGAGTCTCAATTGGCGGCCAAGTCAGGGCTTGCCACAAAGGCGGTTGGGGCTTTGCCAGTTTTAACCGACTTTCCACCCTCGCCGAAAGAATCGAAGAAGCCATCGCCGCGGCAAAACTGATCGGCGAAGAAGAAACGATCCTGGCGCCTGTCACCCCAGTACAAGACATTTGCTTGCTGCCGCTGACAGGAACAGACCCCCGTCTGGTTCCCCTAATTGACAAAAAGCAATTGTGCGATCGCTACGCGGCCATTCTCCGCAGCATTGACCCCCGCATCGCCACAATCTCCGTGCGCTACGGCGACACCACCCAGCGCATCATCCTGGCCACCTCCGAAGGCACCATGCTCGAACAAGGTTGGGCAGACATGGAAATGCGCTTTGCCGCCACAGCCCGCAGCGGGGAAACCGTACAAACCGGCCGCGAAACCACTGGTTCCCGCAAAGCTTACGAAGATTTAACCGATCTCGATGTTCAAGTTCGCAGCGCCGCCCAGAGAGCCGTAGATTCCCTAGCCTTACCCCCCGTCCAAGGCAACACCTACACCGTCGTCATCGACCCGATTTTGACCGGATTATTCGTCCACGAAGCCTTCGGACACCTTTCCGAAGCCGACATGGCCTACGAAAATCCCGACATTTTGGAAATTATGACCCTCGGCCGCCAGTTCGGCCCACAAAACTTGCAAATTTTCGACGGTGCATCGCCAGAGGGACACCGGGGCAGCTATTTCTACGACGACGAAGGCACTCCGGCGACTACTACTCAGTTAATTAAAGACGGCGCTTTAGTCGGGCGACTGCACTCGCGGGAAACGGCGGGTAAATTGGGAGAAACGCCTACTGGTAATGCTCGCTGTTTGAATTATCATTATCCGCCGATCGTCCGCATGACGAATACTTGGATCGAACGGGGTGACACGCCTGTTGCGGACTTATTTTCAGGTATCAAAGAAGGAGTTTATGCGCGCAATTGGCAAGGCGGCATGACTAACGGCGAAATGTTTACTTTCAGTGCGGGCGAAGCTTGGATGATCCGCGACGGAAAACTAGACAATCCGGTGCGGGATGTTACTCTTTCGGGTAATGTTTTCAGCACTTTAGCTGATATTGAGGCGATCGGCGACGATTTCTACTGGGATGAATCCGGCGGCTGCGGCAAGGCAGGGCAAAGCGGTTTGCCCGTCGGCTGTGGCGGCCCGAGTTTGCGGATTCGCGATGTCGTTGTTGGCGGCGAAGCTGCGGAAGAAGATTAAAGCTGCAAAAGTTGAAAAAAAAGGTAAAGCGTAAGATTCCTACTCGCGCTTTACCTTTCTTTATTTTTTGAGTGCAACATTTCCCGCCCGTTGGTGTTGTCTGATATCTTGAGGACGCTTGGCCAAAAAACCGGAATAGCCAAAAATTATGCCTTGAGTCGTCAAATACCGCTGAAAAATCGGTTTTTTGCTACGCAGTACGTAAGTCCGCAATTAATGGCTCGAAATCTTCAATTTTTTTTTTCTTCTCCCAATTTTATATTCTCCCATTCTCCCTCTAATTCCCCGCAATTATCGCTTTTTTAGGCTTTATCTCCCGGTGCCTCGTTCTGGCGGCTGATTATCTGGCGGCTTATCGTAAAAGGTCTGAGAGTCGGCTATGGCGGTTAAAATTTCTGGAGCAGAGTTGTCTTGAGCAAAAAAGGTCGATCGAGTTTCTAAGCTTTGAGCGTTAACTGCGGTAGCACTCAGTAACAGGCTGGACATCAGGATGGAAGAGTAAACGCGCATCATAAATTGTGGTGTTTGTATTTTCCCCTTCTTGATACGCAGTCTGTACTCTGCTATCAGGATAAAAAAAATAATTGTGGCGAAGTCATCAATTAGTAAGTGACGGCACCTGCAATTTTTTTGATTTTTGGTTAAAAGCGGGTGAAATCCATCGTCTAGCTCGCTTTTTCGCTGGTAATTTCTAGTTCTCTGCTACTTGCGGGCAACCAGCAGAACTCAAGACCATGTTCAAAAAAAAAGAATGCTACTCTTCTATGCCCGTATTCCCCACCCTGGTAGTTATAAATTATTCCCAAATCTCAAATCTCAAATCTAAAAGGGTATCGCCCCTGGAATCCTTTTGAAACAGTCTTCCAAGAAAGAAACAAAAACCGCCAATTGTAAAGTTTTACTACTTTTATGATTAACTTCATAATTTATTGAGTTGAAGCGGCAACCCGGGGATTAAAGACACAACAGGAGAGTACCCAGGCGCGCCATCAGCACGTTACCAAGAAACTGGGTCTAAAGCCCCGTCCTTATAGGACGGCATTAATTGCAAGGAATATGAAGTTTTGTCAAACATACAAACTTGCAAGTAAAAGTTTCAGTAGAAATGGTAGACTATTGCAATGATAGTATTAGAGTTCAAGCTGAAGGGCAAAGCGGAGCAATATCGGATCATTGATGACATGATTCGGACTGCTCAATTTGTCAGAAACAAAACTCTTAGACACTGGGTAGACAATCAAGGGATTAAGCTAGTAGACCTGTACAAACAATGCGCCATTATGGCGAAAGAGTTTGAATGGGCAGGCAAGCTTAACTCGACGGCACGTCAGGCTTCGGCGGAACGTGCCATTTTTGCTGTCCAACGTTTCTTTGGTAATTGCAAAGCCAAGAAACCAGGGAAAAAAGGATACCCGCAGTTCAAGAAACACAGTCGTTCCGTTGAGTACAAACAATCCGGCTGGGCGCTTTCTAGTGACAAAAGATGTCTAACATTTAAGGACGGCTTTGCTGCTGGGAAGTTCAAGTTAATTGGTAGTCGGGATTGGCATTTCTATGCGCCTGATGAAATAAAAAGAATCAGAATTGTGCGTCGTGCCGATGGCTACTACGCCCAATTTTGTATCAACGTAGAGCGAAAAGAGGAATCTATTTCTACTGGCAAAGTTATCGGAATAGATGTTGGGTTAAACCATTTCTACACTGATAGCGATAGCGAAACGGTCGCCAATCCTCGCTACCTACGAAAAAGCGAAAAAGCTTTGAAAAGATTGCAGAAGCGAGTTTCTCGAAAGAAGAAAGGCTCTGGTAATCGAAAAAAAGCGATTAACAAGTTAGGAAGAAAACACCTGAAAGTCAGTAGGCAGCGTAAAGACTTCGCCATTAAGACAGCGTTGTGCGCGGTAAAATCTAACGATTTTGTAGCCTACGAAGATCTTCAGGTGCGGAACATGGTGAAAAACCACAAGCTCGCTAAATCAATCAGCGACGCGGCGTGGTCACTAACTTGATCATTATTTAGAATATTTTGGGAAAGTGTACAGCAAAACAGTAATTGCTGTTCCACCACAGTACACCTCTGAGAACTGTTCAAATTGTGGCAATTTAGTCAAGAAAACCCTGTCAACTCGAACCCATATTTGTGGTTGCGGAACGGTACTAGATCGCGACCACAATGCCGCTCGCAATATTTTGGTGAAAGGGTTGAAGCAGGCAAAAATTAATTTAAATACGGCGGGGCACGCCGAAATTCACGCTTGGGGACAGACGATCTCTACTCTTTGATGGCAGCATCAATGAGTAAATCGACTGGACGATCCAAGAATCCTCGCACCTTCAGGTCGAGGAGTGTCAAATATAAATATCTTGGTGAATGAGATTCCTTAAAGGGAGCAATGCCTAATTTTTCACATTAACTTCATAAATCGTTGCTATTGTATTTTTAAATAAATGGTGAACCTTTTATTTTTTCTGATCTTTTCTGATCTGGCTTTGTGACAAGAGCGGTTACGCGCCACTCCGAAGGAGGAGTCGAAAGCGGTTGGAGAAAAAAGCCCCTTCACAAAATCGTGGATTCAATCTCAAATCTCAACTCTCAAATCGAACTGCCGCGCAGGAATTAAAAAAACCAGGTTTTAAAACTGATATCGCCGAGTCAATCTCAAGTATCAAATCTCACAGCGACTGACTTCCACATCTACCTGCTGGAATAGCGAGTCGAGGGTTGACGAGTTGTCCAAAATAACATCAGCTTGTTGACACTTTTGAGCTAGCGGCAACTGGGCGTTAATGCGGGCCGACGCTCGATCGTAACTCAAGCCGTCTCGCTGCATTAGTCGTTCTAACTGCACTTCTGGTGAACAGTACACTACCCAAATTTCGGTACACAAGTCAGTCATGTTAGCTTCAAACAGCAGCGGCACTACCAAAACCAAAGTCAACGTGTCAGCCTTGGCGCAGAAACCGGGTTTTTTTTCAACAATACTCGGTTCTAGCTTTTGATGAGGGTGAAAAAAGCCGGTTTCTTGAGTCTTTGTACCTAAATCATGTGTGCCTTGGGATACCAAACTCGATTCAGCAATCCAGCTTTGAGTTTCCTCAACTAATCGGCGGCGCACGTAAGGGTGAATCTGTTGTTCCAACCACTGCCGCTCGTCTGCGTTACAAAAAATAATACTTCCCAACTCTGGCCGATTTAAATTGCCGTCCGGGAGCAGAATACCCGCGCCGTATCGTTTTACAATAGAGTCAAGTATTGGCGAACCTGGGTTCACAGCTTCGCGGGCGTAAATATCGGCATCTAAAATCGGAAATCCACAGGCATCTGCCAGATAATTAGATATAGCGGTTTTGCCGGTGGCGATGCCCCCAGTTAAACCGATCCGACGGACAATTCGATCGCTCATAATTTTCTCTGTTTAAAATTCCTGTATTTCGACACTTACTGCCAGTCTTTGCTATGTTGGTGACACAATCAAATTTAGACGGAAATTTTAAGATTTGCGATCGAGAGTTCGCGTTAGGAAGTGTCAGCATTGGGGTGCGATCGACTCTTTTTTACCGAAAAACTGGGTCTAAAGCCCCGTCATAAGCTTGACGGCTTTTCCTCTTTAAGTTTATCAATCCAGCCCTCTCTAAGTTGGGTCATTGTTTTTTCTTTCTGTTTGGCAATTCTCCGCAACTTCTCTAGCCGACTCACGGCAATGCGAATACTTAATCTTTCTCTGGTCATTTGGCTACCCAATTGCTACCCTATTATGTGATCATGGTAAGCATGAAAGCAAGATATCAGTACCGTTTCTATCCAACAAGCCAACAGCAGCAGAGCTTAGCTCACTTGTTCGGTTGCGTTCGTGTTGTGTATAACGATGCTCTTGCAATCTGCAAACAATCTCAAAAGAAGCCTAAATCGGCCCAACTCCAAAAGATTGTTATCACTCAGGCAAAAAAGACTGAGCAAAGAGCTTGGCAAGCGTGAAGTGTCGGCAATTCCTTTGCAGCAGTCGGTAGCTGATTTAGAGGCAGCCTTCAAGAATTTTTTCGATTCCTGTAAAGGTAAGAGAAAGGGGCAAAAGGTTGGCTACCCTAAATTCAAAAAACGCACCTCTAGTCAGTCAGCTAGACTAACTCGCGGTGGGTTTTCAGTCAAGGGGCAGGGTGTTTATTTAGCAAAGATTGGTATTGTCAAGCCGATTGGGTCTAGAGAGCTACCGTCAGAGCCTAGCTCAGTTACGATAATTAAAGACTGCGCTAACCGCTATTTTTTGAGCTTTGTAGTAGAAGTAGAACCCGTTCAACTCGACGCCAAAAACCCAAGTGTCGGGATTGACTTGGGTATTAAAACTTTTGCTGTGATGAGCAACGGTGAAAAAGCTGTAAGCCCCTGCTATAAAGCGCTAGACCGCAAGGTTCGCCAACTTCAGCGTAAGTTAGCGCGTCAACAGAAAGACTCTAAACGAAGAAGCAAAACCCGTATTCAAATTGCCAAACAGCACAACAAGATTGCTGATACTCGCAAAGATTTCTTGCACAAACTATCAACCAAAGTAGTTAGCGAAAACCAAACTATTGTTTTGGAAGATTTGAATGTATCAGGAATGGTTAAAAACCGTAAACTGTCTAGAGCAATTAGCCAGCAAGGTTGGAGAGAGTTTAGGGTCTTAGTTGAGGCAAAGTCTCAAAAGTAGGGACGCAAGTTCGTAATCATTAGTCGATGGGAGCCTACAAGCCAAACTTGTTCTGATTGTGGATATAAATGGGGAAAAATTGATTTGTCTGTGCGTTCTATACTTTGCCTAAATTGCGGTGCAGAACACGACCGAGATGAAAACGCTTCGGTAAATATAGAAAAAGTTGGCCTGGGGCATCGGCACGACTCTAAATGTACGTCGAGACAGAGTAAGACTACCGGGCGTAGCGTCCGTCAATGAAGCGTAAAGAATCCCCACGCCTTCAGGCTGGGGAGTATGTCAACTAAAATCTCAATTTTAAACTCGAATTAAGGTCTAGATCGAGGCAAACTTATGAATGCTCAACGTGCTGTGCGATCGATTCTGGCAGCAATTCCCCTTGCTGGATTTTTGATATTAGATTTTTTCCCCAACCTGGTTTTCCTCAAAGAAAACAGCAACGGATGGGTACTCGTGGCAATTTATCCCCAATCTCAAATTGCTGCGGCACAATCTATTACTCCAGCCCCAGACGGCACCGGAACCGCTGTCACCGCCCCAGGTACAGTGTCGCCTCCTCGCTACGACATTAACGGCGGCACTACCTCCAGAGACGGAGCAAATTTGTTCCACAGTTTTACTCGGTTCGGCCTGAATGCTGGCGAAACTGCCAATTTCATCTCCAACCCCAGCGTTAAAAATATCCTCGGCCGCGTTGTCGGGGGCGACGCTTCCTTAATTAACGGCCTAATTCAAGTTAGCGGCGGCAATTCTAATTTGTTGCTGATGAATCCCGCAGGCATTATCTTCGGAACAAATGCCCGACTCGATGTGTCCGGGTCTTTTTTGGCTACCACCGCTAGCGGTATCGGTTTTGACAACGGCTGGTTCAACGGTACTGGGGCGATCGACTTCGCGGCCCTCGTCGGAACGCCGAATGCTTTTGTTTTTGGCACACAGCCGGCGAGTATTGTCAATGCCGGTAACTTGGCTGTCGGCGCGGAGCAAAATTTGACTTTGCTGGGCGGTACAGTCATCAGTACAGGGCAACTTTCAGCCCCAGGCGGTCAAATTACTGTGGCGGCTGTTCCGGGCAAAAATCTGGTGCGGTTGAGTCAAAACGGACTTTTGCTGAGTTTAGAAGTTTCTCCAGCAGCCGGAGTGTCGGGTTCCGAAGGTGTTCCCTTCTCTCCGCTGAGTTTACCTCGGCTGCTTTCGGGCCCCGGCGTGGCAAACGCTACGGGTATAACTACGAACGCTCAAGGTGAAGTCGTACTGACAGGCGGCCAAACAGTGCCTGGAGGGGCTGGAACTGCGCTGGTAGGGGGTTCTGCGGACGTGTCTGCCAGGGGGGGCGTCGGAGGAAGCGTCAACGTGTTGGGCGACAAGGTAGGGCTGTTTGGAGCGAAGATTGAGGCTTCGGGGCCGGACGGCGGCGGAACGGTGCGGATCGGGGGAGATTACCGAGGCGAGGGAACTGTGCCGAATGCCAGGATGACTTACGTGGATGGCAAAAGTTCGATCGCAGCCAACGCAACTGAATCAGGCAACGGCGGCAGAGTTTTTGTCTGGGCTGACAACACAACAGCATTTTTGGGCAGCATCAGCGCAAATGGCGTTTCTGCAACGGGAACCGCAGGGGTTGGGGGGTTTGTGGAAGTTTCGGGCAAGCAAAGATTGATTTTTAACGGTACTGTTGATACCTCTGGGACAAACGGTTTGGGGACTTTGCTGTTAGATCCTAAAAATATTTTCATTACAGATTCCCCAGAAGCTGCGGGCGATGCGGAAATAATTGCCAACAATAATATTTTGGCAACAGGAACGCCACCAGGACAGGAAAACAATTCTGAGCCTTCGCTGACAATTTCGGCTACAGCTTTGGAAAGGATGTCGGCTACGTCAAATGTGGTTCTCGAAGCGCTCAATGATATTACAATTGCTGATTTGGCGGACAATCAGTTGAGCTTTCAAGCAACTACTGGTTCGGTAACATTGAAAGCAGATGCCGATCGCAATGGTGCGGGTGCTTTTTCGATGAATTCTGGAGATACAATTAGCACGGCTGGCGGTGCGATCGCCCTGGAGGGAAGTCAAATTACTGCGGGCAATTTGTCGAGTAACGGCGGAAATATTAGTTTGATTAGTCCGGGTTCGACTGTTGCCAACAATATTTCTTCATCCAATCCCAGCACCGGCAGCAGCGGGAATATTGCGATCGAAGGCCTGAACGTAACGGCCCAAAAACTTGATGCCAGCGGCCCGGAAGCGGCGGGTAATGTAACTGTGACGGCTCGAAATGTTCTGGGAGTGAGCTTCGTAGCAGGGGGCTCTGGAAACATTACTTTGACTGGTAATGAAATTAATTTCAAAGGCGACAAAAATTCAGTCAGCGGTACTGGCTTTTTGGTACTGCAACCTTGGAGTCCCGGTCAAAATATTGCGATCGGCGGTTCTGGAGATGTCGGCACTAATATTTATTTGAATCTGACGGCAAACGACCTCGGAAGTTTGGAAAATGGGTTTGCTGGAATTACGATCGGCCGCAGCAACGGTATCGGTTCAATTCTGATGGCCAACGATTTCACATTTTACGATCCGCTAATTATTCAATCGCCAGCGGGTTTGGGAACAATCACTACCACAAGTTCCCTGACAGGGGCAGACAATGCCTCAATTACTCTCAAAGCTGACGGCAATATCCGTACCGGAAATATCACTACCAACAATCAGGAAATTCGCATCGTCAGCACCGCAGGCAATGTCACAACCGGTCAGCTAGTTACTGGCACTGCCCGCACCATTAACACTTCTGTCAATTCTTCCGAAGATATACGCAATTCGGCGGGAGATGTTAGTGTTACCGCACAGGGCACGGTGACGGCAGGGCAGATCGACACGAGGGGCGATCGCGCGGGGAATGTGACGCTGACGGGACCCAATGGAGTCACGGCAGGCGCGATCGAAGCTGGCGGCTCGAAAACACCGGGAAATATTACTTTAACCGGCAACGAAATTGACTTGACGGGTGACAAAAATTCGATCGCCAGCAAGGGCAATCTGGTGCTGCAACCGGCAGATCCCAGTCAAAATATTATAATTCAAGGTTCTGGCGATACAGAAGCTCTGAACTTGACTGCTGCTGAATTGAACACTTTTCGCAATGGGTTTGCTTCGATCGCGATCGGACGTTCTGACGGTAGCGGTGCGATCTCGATTGGTTCTCCAGCGCCCAATTCAACGCCGAATTCAACGCCAGTAGCGGTGACATTTCAAGATCCGACGACGATTCAATCGCCGTCGGGCACCGGCGCGATCGTGGGAACGGGTGCGATCGTCGGCACTGATAACGCCACCATCTCTCTGATGGGCGGTACTGTAGCCGTCGGAGACGTTACCTCGACTGCGGGGATTAACATCACTAGCAGTCAAGGCAAGTTGACTGCGGGTACGGTTTCATCTCGCTCAACTTCCGGGGTGGCGGGGCCTATCAATATCCGCAGCGCCGGTGCGGTAGAAACCGGCAACATCGATGCTTTTGGTGCTAGAAGCGGGGGAGATATTTCGATTGCGGCGCCAGGCCAGATCGTTACAGGGGTGATCAACTCGAGTTCGCAATCGGGAAGTGCGGGTTCGAGCCAAATTACCGGCCAGAAAGATGTTGAAGTTGTTTCGATCAAAGCTCGCGGCAATACGGGCGGCGATGTGGCAATCGAGGCTGGGGGAGCGTTTCGGGCTGCGGGAACAGGAACGGCTGCTGAACGCGCCCAGGTCAGCATTTCTACAGACGGGCTGGCTCGATCGGGTTCACAGACGCTGCTGCAAAGCACTTGCCCGTCGGGAACCTGCACGGCGGCGACTGTTGGGACGGGAAGCTCGAAGTCGAACACTGCCACTTCCTCAACTGCGATCGGATCGCTGGCGATCGTGCCGAGTCCGGCACCAACTACCAGCGTGGAACTGAAAACTACAGCCAATTCTCAACAAATTGTGACTCAGGTGAGCATCGGCCCCGCAGCGCCGGTGCCCAAGAGCACTAACGCAAATGTCTCGCCAGAACCTGCTGCTGTCTTTGTTGAGGCTCAGTCGAACCAGACTGCGGCCGGCCCGGTAGTGCTGTCGCCGTCGGTGTTACAAGACAATTTTGCCGCGCCTGCAGCGACAGAAAACCGTAGCGCGGCAACTGCACAGAAGCCGGCGAGTGCGGTAACAGCAGAAAGTATGGGGAATGTGAGGGTTCCTGAGATTTCTCGATCGAGTTCGATCGCGCCCATAAATCCGATCGACGCAGTGCAGCAAAGGGATAGAACTCAGGGCCGGGAATTTGAACGTTACTTTGGGGGCACTGTCACTGAAAAGTCAGTCACGCAGCAAAGTATTCGAGATACTCTCAGCAGCGTCAATCAGTTGACTGGGGTTAAACCCGCCATCCTTTACGTGTGGGCGAAAGAAAAACATTTAGAACTTGTGTTGTTATTGCCAGACGGCAAAAATGTTTTTAAAAGCGTGCCTGCAAGCCGCGAGACAGTCCTGCAAGTTGCTAAAAAATTCACTAATGCTATCAGAAGTCCCAGGAGATTGAATACTGCTGACTACAAGGAACCTGCCGAGGAACTTTACCAGTGGTTAATTGCACCGCTGCAACCGGAATTGGAGGCTAACAAGATTGACACCTTGGTGTTTTCGATGGATGTCGGTTTGCGAACTTTGCCTTTGGCTGCTCTTTACGACGGCAAGCAGTTTTTGGTAGAAAAGTACAGTTTGGGGCTGATTCCGAGTTTGAGTTTAACTGATACTCGCTATGCCGATGTTAAGGGTTCTGAAGTGTTAGCGATGGGTGCGTCGAATTTTCCTGCAAAATACGATCAAAATCCTTTGCCTGCGGTGCCGCTGGAAATATCGACAATTGTGGGCAAGATTTGGCCGGGTTCGTCTTTTCTCAATGAAGCTTTTACTTTGGCAAATTTGAAGCAGAAGCGCAATCAACCGCAATACAAAATTATTCATTTAGCTACTCACGGCGATTTTCAGCCTGGGGGAGCCCAAAATTCTTACATTCAGTTTTGGGATACTAAGTTGCGGTTGGATCAGTTGGATCAGTTGAAGTTATCTAACCCGCAGGTGGAGTTGTTGGTTTTGAGTGCGTGTACTACGGCGGTGGGGGACGAACAAGCTGAGTTGGGGTTTGCAGGGTTGGCGGTGCACGCGGGGGTAAAATCAGCTTTGGCGAGTTTGTGGTATGTCAGCGATGTCGCTACTTTGGGGCTGATGACTGAGTTTTACCAGGAGTTGCGTACAGCGCCGATTAAGGCTGAGGCTTTGCGGCAAGCGCAGTTGGCGATGTTGCGGGGCGAAGCGCGGTTGCAAGATGGTTATTTGGTACGATCGGGCAACAATCAAGCTCTGCCTTTGCCGTCGGAGTTGACTGCCAGGGGCGATCGAAATTTCTCGCATCCTTATTATTGGGCTGCTTTTACCATGATCGGTTCGCCTTGGTAATTCTGAAGTCCGAGAGTGCGATCGGCCAAACTCACTCATGACTAATGGCTCATGACTCATGACTAATACCAAATCCGGGTTACTTACCCCCTTTTTTATGATGGCGAAAAGAAACTCAGCCCGCACCTGCTTGTTCGCCAGCGATCGTTAATGGCTGATGGAATCAGGGTATGGTTAAGCTTCAAAACTGTTTGATATCAGGCAGGACGTTTCGGGCGATCGAGCTCTGGGCGGGCGAGACATGGGCGGACGATCGATATTTGGGCGGGCGATCGATATCTGGGCAGGTGAGGAAAGGAGCTACAATCGTGTTCCTCAGTTAATAGTTCAAACAAAAAGATGAGGCATAGTAGCACATCTAGAACCTTACTTGAGCGACTCCGAACTCAAGCATCGTCCAGAGTTCGGCAACTAACCCGATAGCAGCGCGTCGCTGGCAATTACGTCAGGTTAATTGCCCTCTCCTGGACTATTAAAGAAGCAGCGGTAATCGGAATTAATTATGATTATGAAGTGAGAAATAGTCAAGAGCTACAATCAGCACGGAAAGAGAGCGATTCATCTCAAAAAGCAGCCTCTAAAAAACGTCCCAGCCATGTTTTGCTCAAGGCAGAACAATTAGAAGTAGTGCGTTTAAGTCTCAAAGGAGAATCGCCCGATTGAGGCAGAGGCGAGTCGGCTAAAAATTGCATTATGGATGGCAAAAAAACCGGGAGAGAACAAATCGCAAAACTCGGAGGATGGGAATACCTAAAAAAGTGCGGTAACTCACACTAGAAACCGCGACCTCAACATCGAAAACTGGATAAAATGGAACCCGAAAAATTTCAAACAACTAGACTGCTAGCGCCAGAAATATTGAGCGTATACAAGTCTTTACTAAAAACTTTTAGCCCAGATAAATTATGATAATTCAATCAAAAAGTTTCGATCGCTAACTCTATCGCTACTTGTATCGAGAATCCTACTCCTTTCTATACTTTTTGGTCAGAGGAATATAACCCTATAAATAAGAGTATAGTTGAATTATTAGGTTAGAAACTCACTTTAGGCACAAAGAAGTCCTGCGTGAGCAGAGTTCGAGGACTGGCACGCTGGCACAGCCCCTACAAAATCTGACTTGTTGAGGTAGGGATAATCTCCCTGTGGTTGCCCTTCTTCGTTTCGGGTAACATTAGGAGAACCTTTTTTCAACCCAAGCAGCCGATTTATGAACAAGCACATTTCTTAAAGGGCAAGTCTACTCGTCATTGCGATCGGATGTCTCGTGCTGCTAGGTTGGCAATTTGACATCTCCCTACTCAAAACTGGTTTTCCCGGTAAAACTTCGACGATGAAGCGGGCAATGGCAGAACTAAATCGCTAAGCACTTCAGCACTCATCAATAATGCAGGTTAGGTATGATTACACAATTTTTTGAGACGGCAGGATTCATTCCTCATGGTCACTGCTATCTCTGGCAAACAAACTTAGTAGGATTACATATTTTATCCGATGGTTTAATTGCTTTAGCTTACTACTCCATCCCAATCATGCTAATCTACTTTGTGCGACAGCGCCCAGATATTCCATTTCAGAAAGTATTTTTTCTGTTTTGCGCCTTCATAATTGCCTGTGGTACAACTCATATCATGGAAATTTGGACGCTTTGGTTTCCTACTTATTGGCTTTCGGGAGGACTTAAAGCTATTACTGCTCTGATTTCTATATATACTGCATCTGAGCTAGTCTTGTTAATTCCATCAGCCTTAGCTTTACCTAGTCCAGCTCAACTTATTACGACAAATCAAGCCTTAGAGAAGGAGATCAACGATCGCAAGCGGGCTGAAAACGAACGCAAACAAGTTGAGGTGGCATTACGAAACAGTGAAGAGCAGTTTCGCAATGCGTTTGAAAATGCGTCAATTGGAATGGCGATCGTTTCACTTGATGGGCACTGGGTTAAAGTCAATCCTGCCTTATGTCAGATTATTGGCTACTCCTCAGAAGAGTTGTTATCGTTAACTTTCCAAGACATTACCCATCCTGATGATTTAGACGGGGATATTAGTTATAGAGATAAACTCTTAGCAGGAACCATTTCAACTTACCAACTGGAAAAACGGTATTTCCATAAACAAGGACATATAATTTGGATTCTTCTGGATGGCTCGCTAGTACAAGATGAACAGGGAAAATCACGGCATTTTATTGCTCAAATCCAAGACATCACCCCTCGCAAAGAAGCTCAAAAGACGCTAGAGCTTCAGAGTGTTATTATGAATAACATGGCAGGTGGAGTGTGTTTAATTAAAGCCTCAGATTTCACGATCGTCTACACCAATCCCAAATTTGACGCTATGTTTGGCTACACAAATGGCGAACTCGCAGGTCAACCCGTTGGTGTCTTGAATTATATCGATACAGAGGTAACACCAGACGCAAGTTTTCTAGATATTGTCACTCAAATCAATCAGAACGGAGAAGCCAAATATGAAGTCTACAATAAGAAAAAAGATGGAACTCTCTTTTGGTGCAGAGTTCATACATCCAGGTTTGAGCATCCTGAATACGGAACTGTATATGTTGCCGTTCAGGAGGATGTGACAGAACTCAAACAAGCTGAGCAAGCTTTGCAAGCTACCACAAATCGCCTCAACTTTCTCCTGAACTACAGCCCCGTCGTTATTTTTAGCAGTCAACCTGATGGCGATTATCCAGCAACGTTCATCAGCGAAAATGTCAAAGATGTATTGGGCTATGAAAGCATTACTTTTTTAGAAAATTCTGAATTTTGGGTGCATAACTTACACCCAGATGATTTAGAACGAGTGCTTAATGGCTTAGAGAATCTATTCGTCAATGATTTTTATTTCCATGAATACCGTCTTCGTCGCTCAGATGGCGTTTATCGCTGGATACTCGGTCAACTCAGGCTAATTCGAGATAGTGCAGGTAGACCAGTGGAAATCTTGGGATATTTAATTGACATTAGCGATCGCAAACAAGCCGAGTTGGAACTTCAGCAAGCTAAAGAAGCAGCAGAAACCGCAAACCGAGCCAAAAGTATGTTCCTGTCCAATATGAGCCACGAACTGCGTACTCCTCTCAATGCTATTTTGGGATTTACGCAATTGATGAGTTACGATCCTGTTCTGACTCCCGAACTCCAACAAGATTTGGCGATCGTCAATCGTAGCGGGGAACATTTATTGGAATTGATTAACGACATTTTAGATTTATCCAAAATTGAGAGCGGACAGATGACACTCTCTCTTTCTGACTTTGACCTCAAATTTTTGCTGATTTCTCTTGAAGAAATGTTGCAAATTAAAGCCAAATCGAAAGGATTGAAACTAATTGTCGAGCGAGACCCCCATCTGCCCAATTTTGTGCATAGCGATGAGAAAAAACTGTATCAAGTCTTACTCAATCTGCTCGGTAATGCGATTAAGTTTACTAATCAAGGAAGCGTCACCTTACGACTAAGATCGGAACAGAGCGACCAAACGTCCTGTCGCCTATATTTTGAAATTGAGGATACTGGAGTGGGAATTGCTCCAACAGAAGTTGAGGGCTTATTTAAGGCGTTCGTGCAAGCTGAAGCTGGGAATAAATTGAATCAAGGTACTGGTCTAGGTCTAGCTATCAGCCAAAGATTTGTCCAACTCATGGGTAGTCAGATTCGGGTTCAAAGCACATTGAATCAGGGCAGCATTTTTTACTTTGAACTTGGGGTAAAGTTACCTCAAACAGTCTGCCTTGCTTCAGAATTGCTTAAACAAAGAGTGATTGGTATAGCTCTAGGACAACCAACTTACCGCATCCTTGTGGTTGAAGATGTAGAGGAAAATCGCCGCTTATTGGTCAAACTCCTTACCTCAGTCGGTTTTGAGGTGCGCGAAGCAACACAGGGAGTTGAAGCACTATCGCTGTGGGAAAGTTGGTCCCCACACCTGATTTGGATGGATCTACGAATGCCGATCGTGGATGGCTACACAGCTACCAAACGCATTAGAGAACACTCTCAGGGACAAGAGACTGTCATTATTGCTTTAACTGCCAGTGCTTTTGAAGAAGAGCGAGAGAAAGCTCTTATGGCTGGTTGTGACGACTTTATCAGCAAGCCATTTCAGGAACGGATAGTCTTTGACAAACTCGCTCAACACTTGGGAGTAGAGTACATCTACAAAGTTGTAGGAAAAGATTCCCAAAAACTATTGGTTGATTCTTTATCTCCAGAAGATTTAGCCGTGATGTCCTCTCAGTGGTTAGAACAAATGTATCAAGCTGCCTACTATGTTGATCCTGAAGTCATGAACGAGCTAATCAAACAAATTCCCCCATCTAAATCAACCCTTTCCAGTTCGCTAATTGATTCTCTCAATAACTTTAAGTATGACCAAATTATGGATTTAATTCGACCTCTGCTCCCGAATCCAGTTTAGTTATCGAGTTTAAGGACAAAGAAGCTATAGTGCTGTAAGGAGTGGCTATATCTCGAATAATTCCCAATCTCTTTACCCGCTTGGTTTGCTGCGGGTACATTAAAGGCTCCGCAGCCGTAAACCAACGCTTAAATAAGGGTTTCAACGGTTCATCAGTGAATTCTGCTAATTCCAAATTTTTTGCAAATTGAGAACAAATCCCGGTAAAACATTTTCCCCAGAAAGGGTGAGAGGAGATTGTAAAACTTCCACATCTTGACCGGGGCGATAAATTTCAACTTCGCGTTTTTTGCGGTTAATCAGCCAACCCAAACGGCAGCCATTTTCCATATACTCTTGCATTTTTTCCTGAGTCTTTTTCAAACTGTCGCTGGGCGAGACTAATTCAAGGACAAAATCGGGACAAAGCGGGATGAATTTTTCTCTTTGTTGAGGTGTCAAAGCTGACCAGCGGGATTTTTCTACCCAAGACGCATCGGGAGAGCGATCGGCTTTATTAGGCAGAGTAAATCCTGTTGAGGAATCAAAGGCTTCACCGAGTTCGGTTTGTTCGTTCCACGTCCAGAGTTGAGCGCCTGCTGTTAAGTTGCGTTTCCCTGTTTCTCCTCCGGTTGGCGGCATGACAATTAATTCTCCGTTGGCGTTGCGTTCGAGTTTCAAATCGGGGTTTTCTTCGCACAGTTGATAAAACTGTTCTGAAGTTAGTTTGATGAAGGAATTGAGGTTTAAGGTGATAGCAGTCATTGTTATTTACCTGCTGTTTTTATGAACTTGATTAAGAATTAAAAATGGGATTAGTCATTTTTAATTCTTAATTCTTAACTTCTAATTTTACTGCAATTGCTTGATTCTGTTGAGCGCGTCTTGATAGGCGCTGGTTCTTCCGCCTTGTTTGTAAAGTTCTGCCGCTTTTTGAAAGTCGGCAATTGCCTTCGGTTTGTTTTTTTGATCTAGGTAGGCTAGAGCCCTGTTGTAGTAGGCATCAGCAAAGCCGGGATTGGCTTCGATCGCCCGCCTGTATGCTGGAATCGGGTTAGTGCGTGTATCGGGAGTGCTGGCGATGGTGATGGCATTACCAATATTGAAATGCAATTCCGGGGTGTTGTTGGGATTGAAAGAGAGTGCTTTGTTGAAATCCTCGATCGCCTCGAAAGTAGATCCCTCATCTAAGTGCACCAGTCCTCGAAAATAAAAGGCCTCAGCGTCTTTTGGGTTGAGGGTGGATAGGGGAACTGCGGTGGGGGGAGAATTGTCTACTTTCAAATCGGATTTGTTCATTCCCGCCGCCGCCAGTTTCGCCATAAAAGTATTGATCGGAACTGCTGCATTAAATCCCGTTTTAATCGGGGCGACTTCGCCGGAACTCGTTTGAGCAAAACCGAATTCCCCTTGTCCGTGTAAACCGATGACTCGGCCTTCGGAGTCAAAAACTGGGCCGCCGCTCATGCCGCTCCAAGTTACGGCCTGATACCGCAAAGTGTAACCTTCCGGGCGGTTGCCGGGGCGGCTGGTAACGAGTCCGGGAGAGAGTTCTGGTTCTCGTTGGGCGCCAAAAAGTCCGCCCGTAGCGGGATAGCCGTAAACGAAGATTTGAGTGCCGATGACGGCTGTGTCGGAATCTGCGATCGTCGCGACTGGATATTCTTCGGGGCTTTCAAATTTGACTACGGCTAAATCCGCCTCTGTTTCGGCTGTTTGCAGCCCGGTGACAGAGGTTGCTTGATAGTTTTTGCCTGTGGAGGTGCGAACTGTGTATTTGAGATCGGGTTTTTCGACGACGTGGTTGACTGTTAAAACTGTGTAAGTTTTGCCCTTTTTGGCAATAATTACGCCAGAACCGTCTCCTAGGGAACTGTTAATTTGTACTGTCAGCGGCCCGGCAATGCTGGCGACTTCTTGGGGGGTTTTGGCGATCGCGGGCTGACTGATGATTATGGTTAGGGCAGCCGTAGTCCCTGCTAGCAAGGTGGTTAAGGTGTCGAAACGGGAAAAATTTACGTTCATGGTAGTTGCTGATTATATTAATTACCCTAGTTGGAAATTCAAACATCAAAATGAATAGCTTCATTTTGATGTTTGAACTCTTAAAGGGTAAGTTTATTGCAACTGTTGGAGTCTGTTAATTGCGTCTTGATAGGCGCTGGTTCGGCCGCCTTGCTTGTAAAGTTCTGCTGCTTTTTGAAAGTCGGCAATTGCTTTCGGTTGGTCTTGGTTGTCCAGGTAAGCTAAAGCTCGGTTGTAGTAAGCGTCGGCAAAACCGGGATTGGCTTCGATCGCCAGCGTGTATGCTTGAATAGCATTGGAACCGCGAGTGGGACCGAGTAGGGGCGCGCTGGCGGTCATGAAAGTGCGGGCATTACCGATATTAAAATACAATTCAGGGGTATATTTGGGCTTGAAAGCGAGTGCTCTGTTGAAATCGGCGATCGCCTCCCAAGCATCTCCTTGATCTAACAGCGAAAGTCCTCGAAAATAATAGGCTTGGGCGTCTTGCGGATTGGCGGTGGATACGGGGCCGGTCGTTGCGGGAGTATTGTCTACTTTCAACTCGGATTTGTTGATTCCCGCCGCCACTAGCTTCGCGATAAATGTATTGATGGGAACTGCTGCATTAAATCCGGTTTTAATCGGGGCGACTTCGCCGGAACTCGTTTGCGCGAAACCGAATTCCCCTTGTCCGTGTAAACCGATAACTCGGCCTTCGGAGTCAAAAACTGGGCCGCCACTCATGCCACTCCAGGTTACGGCCTGATACCGCAAAGTGTAACCTTCCGGGCGGTTGCTGGGGCGGCTGGTAACGAGTCCCGGAGAGAGCTCTGGTTCTCGTTGGGCGCCGAAAAGTCCGCCCGTAGCGGGATAGCCGTAAACGAAGATTTGACTGCCGATGACGGCTTGATCGGAATCTGCGATCGTCGCGACTGGATATTCTTCGGGGCTTTCAAATTTGACTACGGCTAAATCCGGGTCAGTTTCGGCGGTTTGCAAACGGGTGACGGAGGTTGCTTGATAGTTTTTGCCTTGAGACGTGCGAACGGTGTATTTCACGTCTGCTTTTTCTACGACGTGATTGACTGTTAAAACTGTGTAAGTTTTGCCGTTTTTGGCAATAATTACGCCAGAACCGTCTCCGAGGGAACTATTAATTTGTACTGTCAGCGGCCCGGCAATGCTGGCGACTTCTTGGGGGGTTTTGGCGATCGCGGGCTGACTGATGACTATGGTTAAGGCTGCGGTAGTTCCTGCTAGCAGGGTGGTTAAGGTGTCGTAACGAGAAAAATTTATATTCATGGCGATTGCTAATTTGTAGCTGGGTAGCGGGATTTGGTGGAGGAAGGGCGATCGGCGGTTTGTGCTTTTTTCTGTTTAGTTTTATTACTGATTTGACGCAAAGGATCTCGGCTTTGTTCTTTAGTGATAATTTTACTCGCTTTTTTGTTCCGCGATTCGCTATTTCAATGTAGCGTGAGTACGCCGCACCTTACTTAACCTCAATGAATGCGGTCCCACTTACTTATTAAAACTAAACAATACATGAGTCGAACTCCGTGCTTAATTCTTCCTTAGTCATCGTTCCCCGTGCGACTCGCATGACTAAATCATATGCTCGATCGTCGGTCAAATTCAGAGCGCAACCATTTAAGCTGACATCTTGCAGCAATATCAATAAGAGGATTTTTCGTGGGGTCGGGCGGGTTTATAGAACCTATTTGCAAGCTTTAAGGCTGTTGGCGAACCCGCCCCTACGGCTAATTGAGAATGGTGCAAGATCTCAGTTTAAACGCAAAAAGGTATCTGTCACTGCAAAAGCCGTTCGTTTATTGCCGTCAATAAAGGGATGATTCATCGCTATGTGATAGAGATAGGCGGCAGCTTGTTCGCTAATCGTTGGATGCAAAAATTGACCGCCAAAAGTTGCTTGCGGTTGAGCCAAAGCCGAGTCCAACAAGCCTTCATCTCTGACGCCGGGAGTGCCACCAAAGCTTGAAATTTGGTCGTCATGAAGTTCTAGCACTTCATCTAAAGATAGAAATTTAGGAGTTGGCAAGGCGACGGTAAACCTCCTCTCGTTCTTTTTTAGATGCTAGGTAAGCCTTCCAAACATCACTTTTTTCTGATTTTACAGGCTGTTTTGCCTTCAGGGCTAGTACAAACTCAAGCACTTCTTTCAACATAGGTTCTGGTACTTGGTCTAGTTCTTGAAGAAGTTGGTCTTTTGCGGTCATATTTCCTCCTAGTTATTTTACAACTATTTTATCCTAATTCATCAAAGTTTTGCAACCGAGAGATTGTAAGCGAGCATCTGTAGGGACACGGCAGTGTCGTGTCCTTACCCGGATTTTTTAAAGTGGTATTATAACCATTTTACAACCTACAGATTAGATAATTAACGACTGTTATATCTTTGATATTCTGTAACCCATTCAACGATCGCCTCAGTCAATCCATCTAAGGTATATTCCTTAGCTTCCACATCTAACTTACCCAATAAATTTTGGCAGCTTTTAGAAGTTTCTGGCCCGATGGATGCGATGCAAACGCTTTCTAACCAATCCTTAGACAGGGACAATTCCGGGCTTTGTTCTAGGAGGTGACAAAAGTTATGCACAGTTTTGGAACTGGCAAATGTTATGATATTTACGGCTTGATTTTGGAGTGCGGATAGGGCGATCGGAGCGATTGTTTCGGGACAGCAAGATTGGTAAGCTGGCACTTCTATTACTTGCGCTCCTTTGGCGGTTAATTCTTTAACTAAAACTTCTCTGCCGCCGCTTTCTACTCTGGGAAATAGAATCTTGCAGTTTGTAGGGGCGGTGCCCCCGTGCCCGCCCTGCCAGGGGAAGTTCTCGACTAGGGAATCGGCGACAAAGTTGGGGGGAATAAAGTCTGGTTGTAGAGAGTGCGATCGCAAACTTTCGGCTGTTTTTTTCCCGACAACTGCGATTTTAATGCCAAACAAGCTGCGGGCGTCTTTGCCTTTTGCTTGTAATCGTTGAAAAAAGCAGTCTACAGCGTTATGGGAAGTGAGAATTAACCAGTGAAAGCTTGACAATTGTGCGATCGCACTGTCTAATGGTTCCCAAGTGGACGGTGGCCCAATTACCAAGGCGGGCATTTCGATCACGCGGGCTCCTTGTTGCTGGAGTCGATCGCTAAATTCAGCAGACTGAGAAACCGATCGCGTGACTAAAATGGTTTTTCCTGCTAATGGCAATTTGCTGTTATTAATGGTGACAGGTGTATCGATCATATTTGTGCTTTCGGGCTGGATTAAATATTCGCGCAATCTGACTACTTCCCCAATTACGATCACGCAAGGCGACAGAGATTGACCTGCTGTTTGGTGTACAATGTTGGAGAGAGTACCGAGCCAAATTTGCTGTTCGGGGCGGCCGCAATCTCGGATAATGGCGATCGGATTTTCGGGCGATCGTCCGTGCTTTTGCAATTGCCAAATTATCTCGCTTAAATTGCGCCCTCCCATCAATATTACCAAAGTTTCTATCTGCACTAATGCTTCCCATTCCAAAGCATCGGGTTCATGGGCGCTCATCACTGCAAAACAGCGGCTCATTACCGGATCTGTGAGGGGAATTCCTGCTAGTAAAGGTGCGGCTAAGGCGGAGGAAATTCCGGGTATTACTTCAAACTCGCAGCCCGCTGTGATTAATGCTTGAATTTCGGAACTGGAACGACCAAAAATAAACGGATCGCCGCTTTTTAAGCGGATCACTTGTTTTCCTAGTTGGCAATTTTCGACCAGCAAACGGTTAATTTCTTGCTGCTGGGTGGAAGGTTTGCCGCCGCGTTTACCAACTTCGATTTTTCGACAAGTTGCTGGGATTAATTCGAGTTGCGGGATGTCGATGAGAGCATCGTAGATTAAGACTTCGGCTTGGGATAGCAGTTTGTGCGATCGCACCGTCATCAAGTTACAATCTCCGGGCCCCGCACCGACTAGATAAACTTTCCCTTTGTGGTTTTTCACAATTCCTCCTCGATCGTCTCGATAGTATAGTTTTATGAATATTGCGGTGCTTCGGCGCACCCTACTCTACCCTATAATTTAATCAGACTTTTCAAGCAGCCTGTAGGGGCGGGTTCACCCCTTCCCCTCAACGGTGCAAACAGGTTAAATAAACCCGCCCCCACCCAACGAGATGCACCCGTTACTATTTATGCAGATTATCATCATCACGGCGGCCGATGCAAATTACTTTGAATTGGTGCAAGGTACTATTTTATCGGTGCGGGAACAACCAGAGGGTGAAAATGTGGCGATCGGCTTTTTCGATCTCGGCTGCACTCCCGAACAGTTGCAGTGGTTAAAAACACAAGTTAATATTATTCAAAAGCCCGATTGGGACTTTGACTTTCCTGGCCAAAATGAAGCCCCTCACTATCTCAAAGGACTTTTAGCGCGTCCGTTTCTCCGTCGATATTTTCCCAATTTTGACATCTACCTTTGGATAGATGCCGATGCTTGGGTGCAAGATTGGCAAGCTGTTGAACTGTTAGTTAAAGGCGCGGCTAAACGCGGTTTAGGAGTTGTTGCAGAACTCGACCGGGGTTATTATTTAGCTTACGGCAAACTGCCTTGGTACTGGCAATTTGTTTACCGCGATTATCAGGCCGCTTTTGGCGAAGAAGTAGCCGAACGGTTGCACAGCTATCCAACCATAAATGCAGGTATTTTCGCGCTGCAAAAAGACGCCCCCCATTGGGAAATTTGGGCAGAATATCTGGAGCAAGGATTGCAGCAGCACGTTTCTTTAATGACCGACCAAATAGCTTTAAATCGGTTAGTTTACGGCACTGAAATGTTTGACAAAACAGAGATGCTGCCGGCTCGGTGCAACTGGAGCTGCAACTTTGGTTTGCCCGTTTGGGACAAGCAGCGAGGCTGTTTTGTGGAGCCGTATTTGCCACAGGAGGCGATCGGCATTCTGCACATGACTGGTCACAAACACGACTTGGTAAACTTAGCAACAACGGACGGAAATCAAATAGAAATTAGTCTCCGTTACCAACCGAAAAAAAAGCCCAACTCTCCTAATTTAATACCAAAAAAAATGACATTACCGCCGTTATCTGAAATTACAAACAATACTTTGCTGCCCGCCGGAGATTATGTCTCGCCCGGATTGAAAGTTGTTCTCCCAGATGCGTACTTTCCCAACATGATTATTGGGGATACTCAGACTTGTCCGTGGCCTTATTTGCGCCGGGAAATCAAGCACAATTGGTATGTCGATCGCCGTGCTAATTCAGTCGGATTTCTCAGTCGCGACGAAGCACATATTCTTTACAATACTGCTCTGCAATTCAAAGGGAAAAAAGCATTAGAAATAGGCTGTTGGCTAGGGTGGTCTGCCTGTCACTTAGCCCTGGCAGGAGTTGCGTTAGATGTCGTAGATCCGTTGTTAGAAAGAGAGGACATTAGACAAAGCGTAATAGACTCAATTCAAGGTGCTCTAAATGCGTCGGGCGTTCAAACATCAGTCGAGCTAATACCAGGCTACAGCCCCCAAAGAGTCGAAGAATTTTCCGCTCAATTCAACCGCAAATGGTCGTTAATTTTTATTGACGGAGAACACGGAGGTGATGGCCCGTTCAATGATGCCATTGCGTGTGAAAAATTGGCTGAGGAAGATGCAATAATTTTATTTCACGACTTAACAGCGCCCGATGTTGGTAAAGGTTTAGATTACTTGAAGCAAAGGGGATGGCAAACGGTAGTATATCAAACAATGCAAATTATGGGGGCTGCTTGGCGGGGCAAGGTCGAGCCAGTAAAACATCAACCAGACCCCAATATTTCCTGGCAGTTGCCAGCACATTTGCACGGTTACAATATTAGCAGTTTAGAGGCCATTAATTCTCAAACAGCCACCCAAACTAATCAAAACCAACAGTCATCTTATACAAGAGATTTTTACCAATTAATCGGAGAAGGAACTCGCACTTCTGCTAGAGAAATTATTCCCCTGCTGTTAGACTTGCTGCCACCGATTTTACCTAAAAGTGTGGTGGATGTGGGCTGCGGTACGGGAAGTTGGTTAGCTGCGTTTCACAAGTTGGGAATTGCTGATTGTTTGGGAATAGATGGCGATTATGTCGATCGCACTATTTTACAAATTCCTTTAAATCAGTTCCAATCCGCCGATTTAAAGCAACCGCTGCAAATAAACAGAAAGTTTGACTTAGCAATTTCTCTGGAAGTTGCCGAACATTTGCCGGCTACCTGTGCCGAAAATTTTGTTAATTCTCTCACTCAACTAGCACCGGTGATTCTGTTTTCGGCTGCGATACCATTTCAAGGAGGCGTCGAACACGTTAACGAACAGTGGCCACAATATTGGGTTTATTACTTTCAGAAAAACGGCTATGCAGTTATTGACGGGTTGAGAAAAAAAATATGGAACAATGACAAAGTAGAGCCTTGGTACGCTCAGAATATCTTGATTTTTGTTAAACAAGAATACTTGCCGGGATATCCGAGGTTAGTAAATGAATATCAAAATACCGATCTGAATCAATTAGCGATCGTCCATCCCAAAATTTATTTTTACAGCTTGCAAACTGCTAGAAAATCGGCACCGAATTTACAATCAGAAAGTGTCAAAAAAGTTGCACCCTCGCCACAATTGGGAGATGGATCTTTGGTATCTGTGATTATTCCCTGCTACAATCAATCTCATTTTTTGCTGCAAGCAGTAACTAGCGTGATTAACCAAACTTACAAAAATTGGGAAATTATCATTGTCAACGACGGCAGCTTAGATACTACCAGCACAGTTGCCAAAAATTTAATAGTAGCCAATTCTCAATATCAAATTAGGCTTGTAGAACAAACAAATCAAGGGCTTTCAAATGCTAGAAATGCGGGCATAGCCGCCGCAAAAGGTGAATACATTATGCCTTTAGATGCCGATGATATCCTAGCTGAAAACGCCTTGACTGACCTTTTAGAAATATGTTTAAAATCAAATGTACCTTGCGTAGCATTTGGTTCTTATCAAATGTTTGGCACTGAAAATCGCATAGTACCCAGTTACGAGTTGTATTCTCCCGAAAATATCAAGCAATCTAACATGATTCACCCGTCTTCACTCTATCACAAATCTATTTTGGATTTGGTCAGGGGGTACAAAGTGGGGATGAAGGAAGGTTACGAAGATTGGGAGTTTTGGGTTAACTGCCACAAGCACAATATTCCATTTTTGGGAACGAGAGAAGTAGTTGTCAATTATCGGCGTTCCCAGGGTTCTATGTTGGCAAAAGCTCAGCAATATCATCAAAAGTTGGTAGCACAAATTGTTTGTTACAACCGGGAACTTTACGATATGGAAAGCGTGAATAATGCTGAAAAGCTATTGGAACTAATCGCAAGTTAATCTTGATATCATGTCCGGTCGATTACCCTGATTCCTGTAGGGGCGGGTTCACCAATAATATTTGCCAAAAACGGACAATCTCACAAACCCGCCCCGGCAATTGTATTATGGGCGATCGGACATGATATGATTCTTTATTATTTAGTCCACAAAAACAAACTTTGTTTGTGGAGGATCGAATTCTATTCGCCGTAAAAAGATGATTGTTAAATCGAATTTGATATAACATCGAGAAAGCGCTTAACCTGTTTTTCCCAAGTCCAATCCAGCATAAACTTAGCCGCAGCTAAACCGCGACGTTGTGATTCTTCGCGATTAGTATAAACTTGTTCCAAAGCCTCGACAACTTCTGCCACATCAGACTCTACCCAACCTTCTACACCGGAAAAAGGAGGAGTTAGTTTAACTCGTCCTTGACTCCATAAAGGATAGCAAATATGGCTGTAAATTAAGTCTAAATGACCAGTATTTGCTGATAAAATAGTCGGGATTCCGCAGGCCATACTTTCCATCGCGACTAAATTAGTGCCACCTTCGCAGCGGTTGGTGAAAACAGCGCAGTCGGCTTCTCGCAAAATTTGTCCGGCCAGGTGATTTGGAATTAAGCCGATATCGATAAAAGAGTCAACCGGCAAACCGTTAGCCACTAACCATTGGGAAATTTCTAAACTTCCGTCGCGGTTGATATTGGGAAGTCCGGCCACGTTTCCGGTTTTTTCTATTCCTAGCATATACTGAGGCCAGAAGTTGTGCCATGTTGTTAGTAACAAAGCCTCTGGATGTTTGGCGCGAAATCGTTTGAAAGCGGCAATTACAATATCTTGACCTTTGCGACATTCCAATTTGCCGCCGGAGAAAATGACGAAGCGATCGCCAAATAGATTAGATTTGGGTGCAGGATGGAAAATTGTTGGGTCAATTCCTTGATGTACCATCGCCACATTAGTCAAGCCGCGGCTTCTCAAAACATCCGCATTCCAGTTAGAACCTGTGACAATCGCGCTATATTTTTTGGCCGTTTCTAGTGCTTCTGCTGTGATTCGTGTGTCTTCAAAAAATATGACTCCTATTTGACAAGCGCTGGTAATTTGATTGTCAACTCCAGACGAAGCTAAATTATTCCCCAAAGCGTAAAGGACGGGAAAATTACAACTGATTTGTTTGTCGGAATTTGCTGCTACTAATTCCTGAAAAGTTTTGTGCTTTTCAATTACAGGTAACAACAGCGATTTATGCAGCGGATTCATCGATTCTGAGGTGATTGAGGGCGGTGCTAAAAGTGCAACTTCCCAGGCAGGATTTTGCCGCAGTTGTAGTGTTAAATTCATGGCGTAAATTCCCCAGCCGCTGGTGATGCTGATCGGCCAAGTGATGCCGATTCCTGTAATTTGTGGGGGAGTTTCTGGGGGTTGAATTTGAGGCGGAGCCTCTGAATATGCGTTACCAGGCAGAGCCTGGTAACGAGTAGATTGTAGGGGCGGTGCCCCCGTGCCCGCCCTCTCTAGCAAGGCTGCTTTTATACGATCGCAAACTCCATCCCAATCACCCGCTTTTTGCTGCCTAAACAGACGCACAGTGGGATACCAAGGGCTATCTTCGCGTTCCAACATCCAGCGCCAATCGGGAACAAAAGACAGCAAAATCCAGACGGGTTTGCCCAAAGCACCGGCCAAGTGCCCGACAGAAGTATCTACGCAAATTACTAAATCGAGTTGCGAAATAATTGCTGCTGTGTCGGCAAAATCGACGCAATGTTCGCTCAAATCTTCAATTTGGTGTTGCTTTAATAAAGTGCGTGAAGCGCAGCTATCCTGTTGGGAATCGCCCGCTGACAAATCTTTCTGAAGACTGTAAAAACTCACTCCCGGAACATCTACAAATTTTACAAAATCGCTCAATTTACACGATCGCTGATGATTGTTGCGGTGCAGCGGGCCGCCCGCCCACACAATACCTACTTTTAGTTTATTGTTCGGCTCTAGGAAAAATTTAAAATCCTGTGGAGGGGCTAAATAAGGAATATTTGCCGGTATATTTTCCAAAGTTGTTCCCAGAATTCTGGGCAAACTTAGCAGGGGGGCTTGCACTTGAAACTCTATCAAATCGCTCGGCCTGACTCCTACTCGATCGACTCCTGCAACTCCTTCAAATAAACGCTTCAGCAAGACATGACAAGCAACAATAACTTTGCCACCTTTTTGCTTAACTAAAGGCGCGTAGCGGATAAACTGTATCGTGTCACCAAAACCTTGTTCAGGGTGCAATAAAATTGTTTTTCCCTGCAAATCAGAGCCGTCCCAAAGCGGTTGCTCAAAAGAGCGCCGATCCAATTCTTCAGTTTGCCAGCGCGATTCGTACTCCGCAAAACCACGCTCAAAATCTCCAGTTAAGAGCAAAGCGAAGGCTAGTCTCAAGCGCCAATTTGGCGAGTTGGGACGTAGTTGAATTGCTTTATTGTAGAAGTCGATCGCCTCTGCAACTTTTCCTTGTTCTTCGAGGGCGGAACCCAAGTATAAGTTTGTTTCGCTCAGGTTGGGATTGGTTTCTAGCGCTTGTTTGTAGTGCGAAATTGCCTCGGTTATTTGCCCGTTTTCCTGTTTGAGATAACCTAAACAACTGTGGGCTTCTGCGTGGCTGGGTGAGGCGGCAATTACTTGTTCGTAGCGATCGGCTGCCTCTGCTTTTTTACCTTGTTTTTCTAAGGCATTTGCTATGTGAAATTGTACCTGTGCGGGCGATAAAGAAAATCGAGGCGAAGCTTCGGTATCTCCGTTACCAGGCACAGCCTGGGAACGACTAGAGATTAGGTGTTTTAAGGCTGTTTTTATGCGATCGCAAACTCCCACCCAATCGCCCGGTGTTTGCTGCCGAAACAGCCGCGCCGTCGGATACCAAGGGCTGTCCTCGCGTTCCAACATCCACCGCCAATCCGGCATAAAACACAGCAAAATCCATACCGGTTTACCCAAAGCACCGGCTAAGTGCGCGATAGCAGTATCCACGCAAATTACTAAATCTAGCTGCGATATCACCGCCGCAGTATCGGCAAAATCGTTCAAATTGTCGCTCAAATCTATCACGGGAATTTGAGTTAACAAAGTACGATCGCCAGCCGACATTTCTTTCTGAAGACTGTAAAAACTTACACCGGGAACATCTAAGAATTGCAGAAAATAGCTTAAATCGCTCGATCGCTGAAAATCCTTCAAATGTTCCGCACTTCCCGCCCACGCAATCCCAACTTTAAACTTGCCATCGGAATTTAGAGAAAATTGCCAATTCGGCGGCGCAGCTAAATAAGGAACATTGGCCGGTATATTTTCTAAATTTGTTCCGAGAATATACGGCAAACTCATCAGCGGTGCTTGCAGTTGGAAATCCGGCAATTCATCCATCCGAATCACCACTTGTTCAATCCCAGGAATCTGCTTAAATAAACGCTTCAGTTCTTGATAGCAAGAAATGATTACTTTGCCGCCTTTTTGCTGCACAATTGCCGCGTATCGCACAAATTGAATGGCATCGCCCAAACCTTGTTCGGATCGGAGCAAAATAGTTTGGCCGTTCAAATCTGAACCGTCCCAAACTGGTTGGTCAAAATTCAACCGTGGCAATTTTTTCGCCTGTTCTGTTTGCCAGCGCCACTCGTATTCTGCTAAACCGCGCGACAAGTCCCCAGTCAACAGCAAGACTAAGCTTAAATTGAAGTGAGCTTTCACACAAGTTGCATCAATTTCCAGAGCTTTAGTGTAACAAAAAATTGCTCTATTCACGTCTCCTAATTGTTCAACAGCACTGCCTAAATTAGTAATAGCTTCTATATAATTAGGACTCAAAGATATGGCTCGTTCCAAGCTAGAAATTGCCTGTTCTATTTTTCCCGCAGCCAAGCATAACGTTCCCAGGTGATAGTGTCCTTTAGGATTGTGCGGTTCTGCTTCAATTGCACGCCCGTAAAGCCGTTCAGCCTCGGCTAGCTGAGATTGTGTTTGCATCGCCGCACCCAAATTTACCAGCGCTGGCGCATAATTGGAATTGACAGAAAGTGCTTGATGAAAACAGGCGATCGCAGTCGGCAACTCGCCCTGCTGCTGGAGTGTCGCGCCGAGATTGTTGAGAGCTTTGACGTAAATCGGATTCAGGGCGATCGCCTTTTGAAAACAAGATACAGCATCGGGTATATTGCCTCGATCTTGCAGCAAAATACCCAAGTTATTGTGCGCTTGAGCGCAGTTCGGATCGATTTCGATCGCGCGCTGATAATAGGCGGCTGCTTCGGCTAAATCGCCTGTTTGGTGCAGCGTCACTGCCAAATTAGTGGCGGCTTCTATCGAATTCGGCTGCAAAACTAAAGCATTTTTAAAATAAGCGATCGCATCGGCAAATCTTCCTTGCGACTTGAGAATATTTGCCTGATTGAACTGTTTTTGATATAATTGAATATTGGTCTGAGTTTCTATTGGCGGTCGAGCTTCTTGATACTGATAAATTCTTTCTCTCAACGCCAAAGCAGCCCGATCTAAAACTCCTTCCCAATCCCCCGCTGTAGACTGGCGAAACAGCCTCGCCGTCGGATACCAAGGACTATCTTCGCGTTGCAACATCCACCGCCAATCCGGCACAAAACACAGCAAAATCCACACGGGTTTGCCCAAAGCACCAGCCAAGTGCGCCACACAAGTATCTACAGAAATTACTAAATCCAGAGCCGAGATTGCCGCCGCAGTATCCGCCAAGTCGTGCAAATAAGAGCTTAAATCTGTTACGGCCATTTGCTCTAACAAAGCGCGATCGTCTGCTGTCATTTCCTGTTGCAAACTGTAAAAATCGGCTCCGGGAATATCTAACAGTTTGGTCAATAAATTCATGGGTAACGATCGCACATTATTTTGGGAATTTTTAGGATTTCCTGACCACACAATTCCCACTTTCAAATTAGGAGTTTGACTGAGAGTAAATTCCCAACCGGGCGGGGGAGCTAAATAAGGAACATTCGCCGGTATAGTTTCTAAAGTTGTTCCCAGAAGGTGAGGCAAACTCATTAGCTGCGCGTGAACTTGAAAATCCGGCGCATCCTCTGGATTAACTATTAACCCATCGATTCCCGAAACTTGTGCAAACAAGCGCTGCAAGTGCGGCAAACACCAAACAATTACCCTACCGCCTTTTTGTTTGACTAAATCTGCGTAGCGGATAAACTGAATTGCATCGCCTAAACCCTGTTCCGGGCAAAGCAAAATAGTTTTTCCCTGCAAATCTTTGCCATCCCAAAGCGGCTGAATAAAGTTGTGGGATCGGAACTGTTTTTCTTTAACTAGGAGTCGCCATTCGTACTCGTAAAAACCGCGCTGAAAGTCTCCCGCCAGCAGCAAAGCTAAACCTAAATTTAGGTGAGATTCAGGATTGCCGACATTAAATGTAACTGCTTGGCTGTAGCAGGTGACAGCATCTGCAAAGAAGCCGCGATCGTGCAAAGCACTTCCCAAACTGGTGAGGGGATTGATATAACCGGGTTTGAGTTCGATCGCCCGACGGTAACAATCGATCGCCTCTGCCATTTTTCCCGATTCCTCAAAAGCTTTGCCGAGATTGTTCAAAGCTTGTGGAAAGTCGGGTTTCAGGCTCAAAGCTTGGTGATAGCAGGCGATCGCATCTTCAATTTTGCCCTGTTTGTGCAGGACAATTCCCAAATTGCCGTGAGCCTGTGCACTGGCTGGCAATTGCTGAATCGCTTGCTGGCAAACTGCTAGAGCCTCATCCAACTTGTCTTGCTGTTCCAGAGAACTCCCCAAAGCGATCAGAGTTTCTGCTAAATCCGGTTGCATTGCAGTCGATCGCTCGTAGTATGCGATCGCACGGTCAATTTGGCCCTGTCGGATCGAGGCGTAAGCTAAATGCTGCAAGGCGTCCACATAATTTGGCTCGATCGCGATCGCCCGTTCGTAATTCGCGATCGCCCGTTCGTAATTTGCGCCCGCTTCCGCTTCCTCCCCTTGTGCCTCCAAAGCAATTCCCAAATTCAAATAAGCCACCGCGCAATTAGGATTGACTTGAATCGCTTGCTCGTAGCAGCTTATAGCCTCCACCACATTCCCTTGCTCTTCCCGCAACAGGCCCAAATTAATCAGCGCTTCCGCGCAATTCGGGTTCAAAGAAAGCGCCCGCTCGTATTCTGCGATCGCCTCTTCAGTCTCCCCTGCTTCCGCAAGCGCGCTGCCCAAATTGCTTGCAGTTTCCGCCAAATTCCCGTCGATTGCTAAGGCTTGTCGGTAGTGCGCGATCGCCTCTGTTAGCTGGCCGCTTTGCTGTTTAACAACGCCTAAATTGCTGTGTGCGGCTGCGTAATTAGGATCGATCGCGATCGCCCGCTCATAACAAGCGATCGCACCGCCCACATCGGCTTGCTGCTGCAAATCCACGCCCAACCGAAACTCTGCATCCGCCGAATCCGACGGCCGGGATGCAGCACCCACCGCGCCTAGAGCTTCCGCCACCCGATCGAAAACGTCCTCCCACTCGCCCCGCTGATGCTGGCGAAACAGCCTTGCGCTTGGATACCAAGGACTATCTTCACGCTCCAACAGCCACCGCCAATCCGGCGAAAACGCCAGCAAAATCCACACTGGTTTGCCCAAAGCGCCCGCCAAATGGGCGACAGCGGTATCCACACTAATGACTAAATCCAGTTTGGCGATCGCAGCAGCAGTATCGGCAAAATCGCCAAAATGCGGGCTCAAATCTACGATCGACCTTTGATTCAACAGCGCGCGATCGGCCTCGGAAACCTCTTTCTGCAAGCTGTAAAAACTTACCCCCGAAACGTCAAAAAGCGGCAGAAACTGACTCAAACTGCAAGAACGCTGCTTGTTTTTGCGGTGTTTTGGATTCCCCGCCCAGACAATCCCAACTTTCAAAGTGCGATCGGGCCCAAGCGTAAATTCAGCACCCGCAGGCGGAGATAAATAAGCAGTATTTGCTGGTATTGTTTCCAGCTTTGTACCGATAATATAGGGCAAACTCAACATCGGCGCTTGCACGTCAAATTCCGGCAGTGGCTCGCCTTTAACTATTAGCAAATCAATGCCATCAACCGTTGCAAATAAACGGTGCAATTGCGGGTAACAGCCCACAATTACCCTACCGCCTTTATTTTTGACGATCGCAGCGTAGCGAATAAACTGAAGCGAATCGCCTAAACCTTGTTCGGCGTGCAGCAAAATAGTCTTTCCTACCAAATCAGAACCGTCCCATAGCGGCCGGTATTCTCTCACCGAAACAGTATTATCCGGCCCCGTCAAAAAACAGGAATGACCAGTGTGAAATTCTTTAATTTGCCAGCGCCACTCGTATTCAGCGAGACCATTTTCCAAATCTCCCACCAACAGCAAAGCCAAGGATAAATTCAGGTGAGCGCTAGCATGATTGGGACTTAAATGAATCGCTCGTCTGTAGCAGGATATGGCATCTTCTACCGCGCCTTTTTCCAGAAACGTCCTGCCTAAATTGTTGATAGCTTCCACAAAATCCGGCAGCAATTCTAGAGCTTTGTGATAATACTCCAACGCATCTTCTAAATTGCCCTGTTCTTGCAACACTGTTGCCAGATTGTTGTAAGCTTCCCAGCTATGCGGATTAATTTCCAGCGCTCGCCGGTACAGATCGATCGCCCTGAAAAGTTCGCCTTTTTCTTGCAGCGCGACAGCTAAATTAATCAGTGCGGGTACGAAATTCGGTTCAGCGACAAGAGCTTGTTCGTAATGTGCGATCGCCTCTTCCGCTTGACCTTGTTCCTCAAAAATCTTGGCCAAGTTGTAAGATGTTTGAGGAATATTTGGATCGATGGCTAAAGCTTCTAGGTAATGCGGGATAGCGGCTTCTAATTCGCCATTTTCTTGCTTGAGAAAACCAAAGTTAATCCGCGCTTGAACGCAATTTGGCTCAAGAGATATAATCTGTTCGTAAAGGGCGATCGCCTCTTCCCTATCGCCTGTTTCCATTAAATGCTCTGCTTGCCGCAATAAATCCTCTAAAACAACCAAATTATCGCCAGCCGTTCCGATCGCAATCGATGTCTCAATCCCCTGCGATTGCTTAGCTGCAGAGCCTTCTGCTAAGCCTTCGCTCGCAATCACAAATATTTGTTTACTCTCTTGAACTACCCTTGCACCTGTCATTTTGAGAGCTACAGAATCGAGGTCAGGCGTATGATTAGCAGTCATTGCAAGTGAAACGAAGTCAAGCGAATCTTTGGCAGAATCCTGGGAATAACTAGCAGTATTTGCGATCGCAAATAAACTCAAAGCCGCCTGTACATCCTCAAACAATTCTTGCCAACTTTCCGGCTGACTTTGGCGGAAAAGCCTCGCAGTTGGATACCAAGGATTGTCTTCACGATCCAGCAGCCAACGCCAGTCAGGAGCAAAAGAAAGCAGCACCCAAACCGGTTTTCCTAAAGCACCGGCTAAGTGCGCCACAGCCGTATCGACAGTAATGACTAAATCCAGTTGAGATATAGCCGAAGCGGTATCAGCAAAGTCGTTCAAATGCGGAGTTAAATCCGGCACCAAGTGTTGGTTCAACAAAGTGCGATCGCTCTCGGACAAGTTTTTTTGTAAACTATAAAAAGCAATTCCCGGAACATCCAAAAATCGAATAAAATCGCTCAAGCTGCAAGAACGCTGATTGTCTTTCCGGCGCTTGGGACTCCCCGCCCAAACAATTCCTACCTTCAATTTTGCATCAGAAGAAAGCGCAAATTTGCACTCAGCAGGCGGATATAAATAAGGAACATTTGCAGGTATTGTTTCCAGAGTTGTCCCGACAATTCGCGGCAAACTCATCAGCGGCGCGTGAACGTCAAATTCTGGCAAACCTTCCAGACTCACTGATAAATATTCAATACCAGCAACTGTGGCAAACAAGCGCATCACTTCTGGATAGCAAGCCACCATAACTTTAGCGCCTCGGCTGCGAAGAATCGGCGCGTAGCGAATAAACTGAATCGAATCGCCGAAGCCTTGCTCGACGTGCAGTAAAATAGTTTTTCCCTGCAAATCCGAACCATCCCAAACCGGCTGTTTAAATTGCCTCGGTTGTAGTTGCGGAGTGCGCCACCGCCACTCGTATTCAGCAAAACCGCGCTGAAATTCTCCGAACAATAGCAAAGTTAAGGCGAATTCCAGGTGTGCGGTGGCGTTGTCTGGCTGCAATTCCAAGGCTCGACTGTGACAAGAAAAAGCTTCTTGAAATTCTCCTAAATCGACCAAAGCGTGTCCGAGATTGTTAATAGCTTCCACGAAGTCTGGCTTTAAGTTTAATGCTTGTCTGTAGTAGGATATTGCGGCTTTTACATTACCTTGTTCGTGGTAAAATGCTCCTACATTGTTGTGAGCTTCGGGATTGTTGGGTTCTAGTTTTACCGCTTGCTGGTAGCAGTTGAAAGCTTCGTCTAATTTCCCCTGCTGTTGCAAAACTGTTCCCAAGCCCATCAGAGAATATGTTAAGTTGGGATTGATTTTTAAAGCGTGCCGATAACAGGCGATTGCCTCGTTTAATTGATTTTTTTGTTTATATAAATGTCCTAAATTGTGCGCTGTTTCCTGCAGGTTGGGGTCGAGTCGCAGCGCTGTTTGGTAATATAAGATAGCCGAGTCTATTTCGCATAATTGCTGTTTTGCCCAGCCCAAATTATTGTAAGCGAGTGCTGAATTGGGCTGGATTTTGATGACTTGTTCGTAACTGGCGATCGCCCTTGGATACTCGCCTACATCCAGTAAAAGATTAGCCTTATTTAAATGTGCTTCTACAAAATCGCGGTTTTGGGCGATCGCCTTTTCGTAAAAGTCGATCGCCTCTGCAATTTTTCCCTGCTGTCTCGCCGCTATTCCCAACAAACACAGCACGTTTGCTGATTCCGGCTGTACTTCTATTATTTGCCGGTACAAATTCTCAGCTTCTAACAAACGTCCCGCTTGGTGATGTTCCCAAGCTAATTTCAAACAGTCTTCTGCACCCAATTTGCCAGCAGATTTTCGCGATTTTTTTTGAGAAGCCATAGTTGTCTTGGTTGTTTGGGAGTTCGCTAACTTGTAATTGCCAACTTCTTCTAATTTGTTAACTCTTCCTTCCTTCCTCCTTCTTCCCCCTTCCTTCTTCCTTCTTCCCCCTTCCTTCTTCCTCCCCCCTTCCTTCTTCCCCCTTCCATCGGACTGACATCCGTTACATCCGTTACATCCGTTACACAATCCGTTGCCGAACTTCCTTCTTCCTTCTACCTGACATCCCTTACATCCGTTACATCCGTCGAGCGAATCCGTTGCCGAACTTCCCCTTCTACCCCAACAAACAAGCTGCGGGAAAAATCAGATATTCTAAGAAAAACAACTTCCAGATAAACTGATAAAATGCAGCAATTTCTATTTTATCGTCCAAATCAACTTTCGTGCTCCAAAACCACATCAAACCCAAAGCCGCCAAATGAGAAACTGCCAGAAACACTAAATTAACATTAGGCAATACGATCGCTCCCGCCAAAGTCGCGCCCAAATAACAAACCGTCAACACCCAGCGAGATAAATTAAAGACGGCCGGCTTGCCCAGCTCAATCGTAAACGTAGTAATATTATATTGCTTGTCCCCTTCCATGTCGGGGATATCTTTAAAAATGGCGATCGCAAACGTAAACACCACAACAAAAACCGTTAGCACCCAAACTTCCGCAGGAATCTCAAAAGACATACTCTCCAAACTCCAGCCAGAAAAAGCGCTTTTCGCCCTTCCCAAATTCAACACCCAATTAAAGTGCAAAAATAACCCTAAATTTACGATCGCGCCCCGCACAGTAAAAATGCACAGCGCCGCCCACAAAGGAAAGCGTTTCAGCCGAATTGGCGGCAGAGAATAAGCAGTCCCGATCGCCAAACTAACGCCAACGGTAGCCAGCAAAAACGGCCCTTGTAAAACAGCATTCAAAATTGCTAGGATTCCCGTTGCAATTACGATTAATTCCCCGGTTTTCCGAGAAAACACTCCCGATGCGATCGGCAAATACGGCTTATTAATTTTATCAATTTCAACATCTTCTAACTGGTTCAATCCCACAATATAAATATTGCCGCAAATGCAAGCCAACCAGGCAAAAGCTAGGGCCCCAAATACAGGATTCACAAACAGCCGCGCGCTTTGGGCGATCGCGTACAACGCCAATACACTCAAGCTAGTACCCACAATTGTGTGCGGCCGAGAAAACTCCCAAAATGCCCTCACCCAGCTTTGCGGAGCCGAGCCATTTTTATCAATCCAAGACTTGCCAATCGAATCGTTGCCCATAAATCTCACACCCGCACCAAACAAATAATATTCTGTAGGGTGTGCAATGCACACCTTACTCATCAACTCAAGACTCAAAACTTCTCTGATATCTGCCTGTTATTTTACAGCACAAATCAGCCCAAAACGAATCAACCCGCTCTGATATCCACGGCTCATCAATCCGAGAGCAAGTGCAGCTTGAATAGTCGTCCAACCGCTAGTTAGCAAACCCCAAATCGCGCTCGGAGTCAAAGCAGAATCGATCACCACATCCCAAAAAGGAGCAACAGCTTTTGACCAATCAGCGCTGCGAATACTTGTCAAAGGTAAACTGCGAACAATTTCCTCGTATTCCGGCAAAGAAATCACATAAGGCAAAGCATAAACTCGGTAAATTTCTGCCAATTCCTTTCTCTCTTCATCAGTTAATTCTCCCGCCGTTTCTCCCAGCGGGCGGTGACACCAAGTTGCCAAAATCAAAGTTCCTCCCGGCTTCAGTACGCGGCAGCATTCCTGCAAAAACTTAATTTTGTCTGGCATATGTTCGCCACTTTCGAGCGACCAAACCAAGTCGAATGACTCGTCAGGAAAAGGCATATTCAAAGCATCGGCCACCAAAAAATTCACATTGCTTTCAAGCCCAGCAATTTTAGCGCGTTCGGTCGCTCTGTTGGCCTGTACCGGACTCAGAGTAATCCCGGTCGCTGTAACGACGCTAGCGCCCGTTTTATTTGGTTCGGCAGATATGCTAAAATCACGATCGCTCCTGCCATCCAACTTTAAATTATTTTCCGCGATCGAACTAAACTTTTGAGTCAAATACAGCGTGCTGCCGCCGATGCCGCAACCGACATCGAGAATGCGGTAAGATTCACAGAGTGCCTTCTCTGACGGTACTCCAGCCCAAGCCAGCAGTTCTTCTATCAAATCTATCTGAGCCTGTCGGCGCTCTTTTTTCAAATTGCCATCCGGGCCGTAGTAACCGTGGTGCATATGTTCGCCCCACACCTGCTCCCACAGACCGCTAGAAGCGTCGTAAAGTTGCTGAATTTGCTGGTAAAGTGTTGATGTCATCGCCGGATCGCAAGTTATTAAAGGAATTCTACCGTTATTTTCCCGATGTTGTCATAGAATTTGGCTATTGAGTTCGATCGGTCTCCGGCATTCGCCAGACAGAGATGTTCTGATTTCAAGCCCGACGATCGATTTGTGGGCTGCGTCTAAAATCTCAAATCTCAAATCGATTTGTGGATTCCCTCTCAAACCTCAAATCTCAAATCGATTTGTGGCTTCCCTCTCAAACCTCAAATCCCAAATCGATTTGTGGCTTCCCTCTCAAATCTAAAATCTCAAATCTAAAACCTAAAATCGAATGACTGTCTCGCGAACCATTGCTTTGGGCTTTCTCGCTGTCATCCTCGTAGGTGCTCTATTACTGATGATGCCCTTTTCCACAATTGATGGAACTTGGAGCGATCCAATAACAGCACTGTTTACCTCTACTTCCTCTGTCTGCGTCACGGGCTTGTCGGTTGTAGATGTCGGAAAATATTACTCTTTTTGGGGGCAACTGTGCCTAGTTTTACTGGTGCAAATAGGAGGCTTGGGCTACATGACAGCCACGACTTTCTTGCTGCTGTTATTGGGCCGCCGCTTTGGTTTGAAAGACAAAATTGCCCTGCAACAATCTCTCGACAAATCCGGGCTAGCCGGCGTAGTACAACTCGTGCAGTCAATTCTAGCAACAACGCTTTTGTTTGAATTAACAGGAGTGTTTTTGCTGATGACGGTTTTCGTCCCCCAATACGGATTTAAACAGGGTGTGTGGTCTGCTATATTTCACAGCGTTAATTCCTTTAACAACGCGGGTTTTAGCATCTATTCAGATAATTTGATCGGCTACATCAGTTCGCCTATGGTTAACTTCACAGTCACTGGTTTAATCATATTTGGGGGAATCGGCTATCAAGTAATTATGGAAATGTACCTGTGGCTGCGCGATCGCTTCAACAAAAGCCCTATCTGCACAGTTTTTTCCCTGAACTTCAAAGTTGTTACCACTACAACGGCTGTCCTTTTAATTTTAGGAACGCTAGCGTTTTTGGTGCTGGAATACGACAACCCAGACACTTTCGGATCTCTAACTTTTCCTCAAAAGCTGATGGCAGCTTGGTTTCAATCTGTTACTCCCCGCACGGCGGGATTCAATACAATTAGCATTGGCCAAATGACCGAAGCCTCGCTATTTCTGACGATCGCGCTGATGTTTATCGGCGCCAGTCCTGGCAGCACTGGCGGCGGAATCAAAACCACAACTTTTAGGATATTGTTTTGCTGTACCACAGCAGTTGTCGAAGGCCAGGAAGATGTGGAGTGCTATCAGCGTCAGATCCCGCCACCAATGATTCTGAAAACCATTAGCGTAGTCTTCGGTTCCCTGTTGGTCGCGTTCACATCTGCAATTTTAATCGAGCTGACCAATCCCCAAGTAGAATTTATCGCAGCGCTGTATGAAGCAGTTTCAGCTTTTGCCACGGTCGGTCTTTCCACTGGGATTACACCCACGCTTTCAGCGATCGGTAAGTTGATTTTGATTGCTACAATGTACATAGGTCGGGTTGGGGTGCTGCTGCTGGTGAGTGCTGCATTCGGCGACCCAAAACCCAGGTCTTTTAAGTATGCTGAGGAAAGTTTGTTAGTGGGATAAAAAAATCCTGTCTCGTTGCTGATAATCTAAACAATGGGTGACAACCCAAATCAACTTTTACTACTTACCCAAAAATCAAAAGGAGGCGGCGCTGTCTCTGCTAAAATTTAAACAGCAAGACGCTCAGCGCTGGAAATTTAGTGAACCTGTCATCTTTGAATTTTTTTCGCACTTTGCGCGCCGACAACAAGCAGTTTGCAGTTATTGGTTTGGGACGCTTCGGCAAAGCTGTCTGTTCGACTCTGCACGGTTTGGGTTACGAAGTCTTGGGAATTGACACCGACGAAAAAAAAGTAACTCAAGCTTTGAGCGATCGTATTGCTGCTCACGTTTTGCAGTTAGATTCTACGGAGCCTAGCGCTCTTGCTGAAGCCGGTATATTTGAATTTGAAACAGTGATTGTTGCGATCGGCAATTACCTAGGAGAAAGCATTACCACCACCCTTAACCTTAAGGAAGGGGGGGTACGTCACGTAATAGCCAAAGCTTCTTCGGAAACTCACTTAAAACTGTTGAAAAAAGTCGGCGCCGATCATGTAGTTTTTCCCGAACGAGAAATGGGCTGCTCTTTGGCCCGCCTTCTTACAAAACCCAGCATTTTAGAACGCTTTGACCTCGACCCCGATCACAGCATCGTTGAGGTGCTCGTTCCTGAAAAGTTTGACGGTAAAACCATCTCCGAATTGGAACTCCGGCGCAAGTATGGTTTGAACTTGCTAGCAGTCGGGCGCGCCGACAAGTTCGAGATTAATCCGGAGCCAAGCGAACGCTTGAGAAAGGGCGAGGTGATGGTAGTAATTGGTTCTAATAAAGATATCAATCGCTTGCCAATTTAACAGAGCGCCATTTTACGCACATATAGCAACATTCCTGGACTCAGAAACCCGGTTTCTTGAGTTCGGAGTGCCTAAGTCCTAAGCAATTCTTGCGGGATGTATGAAAATTTCCTACCCCTACAAACCCGGTTTATCTAAGATAAACTGGGTTTCTCTGTCAATCTTTATGTTCTAATTTTTAACTGAAATATGTATAGCAACCGCCTTGGCGGTTAGGACGGTATCGATTGCTGAAACCCTTGCTCTGATTACCTCTGCCTCCTGCCTCCTGCCTTCTGCCTCCTGCCTCCTGCTATAAATTGAATTTCACCAGTTCTGGGGTTTGTTCCGTCTTTGCGACCCCCTCGGAGAACCTAGCCAGACAAATCGCGAAAAATTTTAACAAAGTAGCAGCACCCGATCGCGCTCCCGCCAATCCTAGGAGCGCTAGCCCTGAAAATTCAGCCGACTTTCAAGATTTTTTGCAAATAAGCTTTGCCGAAAACCACCACCGCCAAGACTAGAGCGAGTTCAACAGGCCAAGGACACGCCGCCACAAACCAAATTAACGAACACACTCCAATAATTGCAGCTATGGGAGCAGGAATTCCGTCTAGCGTTCTATTGTCAGTCCCGGCAGTCACCCACCAAGCAACCAAGCAGACCGTCAAAGGAATCAAGCAACTTGCGATCATGATTTTTACCCCATCAATGTTTTTTACATATGGCATCTGAGCATATTGTTACAATACATCAAAGATTCAGAAGTGCACCATCAATTGCGATAAAATTTAAGGTTAGGTAATTCATACTATGGGGTGATATATTTTGTAATTTTTAGCTTAGCCTCTCTCAGAAGGCAGAAGTAGGTTGGCATCAGGCAGGATTGTGGAATTTTTATTTCGGCAGAAGTCCTGAAAGCTTTCTACCTTGAGGTCACTAACCCCACCCTAAAGGGATGGGGCTTGAAAGCGGAAGACTCACCACCTTCTTAATTTGAGGCCAAACCAGTGTCTAGCCTGGGTCTTCGAGACAAGCTGAACTATATGGTGGTGGTACACCAAGCGACGTTAAGAATGCTTCCCTAGTTTTTAACCTCTCGGATAGTCAGCGGCGAAGGGATATATACACACGGGCTTACAGCCACTTGCTATGCGTACAGGTAAAAAGCACGAGCCTGTAACTGTCCAGGCGAAAGGCGAATACAAAACGTCGAACGTCGTCACTATATTCAAGGCGGTAGCAAGCAAGAAAAGGGGGACTAATCCTCCCCCCATCCAATGTAAAGCCGTCCTAAAAGGACGGGGTTTCAAACCCAAATTTTTGATGAATTGCAATGCGGCCATCTCTGCAAGTTATACTCAGGATTGCAGTCAGTTACTGTAGAGCGTGAATCAATGCTGGGCAAATTTTTTCGCAAGCCAGAATTAGAAAATAGCGATCGCGTCCCCCCGGGTCAATACCTCGCCAACGGGTTTCCTGTCCTGACCTACGGCGATACACCCTCTGTCAGCATTGAGAGTTGGGAATTTAAAGTCTGGGGATTGGCCAAACCAAAAACCTTCACTTGGTCGGACTTCCAGGCCATGCCCCAAAGTAACTTTACTGCGGATTTTCACTGCGTCACCCGGTGGTCAAAACTCGACGTGCAGTGGACGGGAGTTAAAGTGACAGATTTTATGAACTATATAGAAGTCGATCCGAAAGCTATGCACCTCGTGGAACACTGCTACGGCGGCTACACGACTAACATTGCGATCGCCGACTTCCTCCGAGAAGAAAACTTTTTCGCCCACACCGTCTTCGGCGAACCCCTATCGGCAGACCACGGCGGCCCAATGCGGCTCGTAGTTCCCCACTTGTACGCTTGGAAAAGCGCTAAATGGATTAACGGCCTGCAGTTTACAGAAACCGAAGAACTCGGTTTTTGGGAACGCAACGGCTACCACCAGCGGGGCGAACCTTGGGCCGAGGAACGCTACAGCGGTCTGTTTTGATGGTCGATCGGGAGCAAAGACGGGGCCATACCTTCTCTATACAATCTTGGTTGAGGGGCAATCCGGTCTTTTACCGCTTCAATCGGCAGAAATTGCATCTGGTCGATCGCATCTTTGGGATATCTCACGCCACGGGATCTATTTAATTCAACCAAAATACGTAGAGCCAACGATCGCAGTTTGTACGTAATTTACCCGATAGATAAACTACTTTAACTCCCCTACACAAGTCCCAAAAAACAAATATTCCCAGTTTCAGGTTAATATAAAACTTCTGTAACAGTCCGTACCCACGAATATTACCGTATTTATACTTAAGTGTTTGCTGTTGAGGATTGAGACTTGACAATATAATAAAAAATTAGCCTAAGCTCGATCCACATCACCTGGGCTGACCCGCGCTCCCATGCCCGCGACGGCAAGCTTTCAAGCCACAATATTTATAATTATTTAGTGGGTATTATGAGGGAGCGATCGCCCGCCCGCAGATGTGATAGAGAGAATTTATGAAGGATATGTAAAGGCTTGATAAAGAATATGTCAAACTTTACCTAAAGTGCCCCAAATACAAACAAAGTATCGCATAATGAAATTATTAAGACGATCGCACAAAAGGAACAGGTTTATGAATACCAAACTCTTATCCGCCCTAACAGCTACCGCCGCCGCCACAGCTCTGTTTGGCGCCGGAGCTCCAGCTCAGGCCTTCTCCTTTGGTACCAACGGCATCACATTCGGACAAAATCAAGCTGTCCAATTTAAATTCAACGAATCTCACGGCGCCTTCACTTCCTCTTTGGCAATTTACGAAGTGAACGGCTTTGCACTGACCAACGTTGCTAAGCTGTTTTCCGAAACTAAATCCTCAGACGACGGCAGCGCTAACGAATGGAAAGGAACTCTGGGCAATACAGTCTTGGGTTCAGGCTCAGCAGTCTTCACATTCCTGGCCAATAAAGTTTACACCTTGGGACTATCAAGCGATAACGGCATGGTCTACTCGACATCGGGGCTGAACCTGAATGTCGCCTCTACCGGCAGCCAGCAAGCAATATTTGGCCAGTCATCCTCCCTGTGGAACGCGCTCGACAAAGAAACCACGAACGTCTTCCAAGCTGCGGGACAATTCACAAACGGATACGCTTCTCTGTTTAACGGAGGCACGTTAATTGGCTTCGACGATCGCGGTAACAGCAACGACGCAGACTTCCAAGACTTCACAGTCAGCGCAGAAGCAGTTCCAGAACCGATGACAATGACTGGTTTGGCTCTCGGTTTGGGTGGTTTGGTTGCAGCGCGCCGCCGTCGCGCTAGCAAGACGACTTCATGATTTTTTCAACCGGAACAATATCCTCAATGACGCTTGACAAAATAAAATTCAATTAGGAGGCGCGCTAATGAGAAATCGGCTCGCCTTTTGCTTGATTTGAAAAGTCAGAAGGGAGAAGTCATATCAATTCTGGTTGCACTCCTCCGGAATTGTTGACTGTTGACTGTTGACCGTTGACTGTTGAAGGAGGGGTCGCCAAACTGAATGATGGTTGAGTGTTGGATGTTGACTCGATTTTACGCCCGACTGTCGAAGCGCGGATTTGATATCAGAGGAAAGTTCGGCCACGCCCAGTGTACGGGATTTAACGGAGTTAACGGATGGGTGTTGAGGGAAGAAGTCAAGCGTGAAGCCAGAGGATTTTTCCAACTCTCCCACTCTCCCACTCTCTCCCTCTCCCAACTCAAAATTCAAAACTCACTCACGGTAAATTGTTCGATCGTACAAAGTCACCAGTACCGGTTGAGGAATTTTAAGGTCCGCCCGGATGCACGCTACTTTAATCGCCACCACAGCCCTAGTGTTTGTCCGTCGCACCTGTGCTTGTTCGCGCAGCGTCCAATAGCGGACAATAAGATCCAAAGAACCATCGTTAAAGCCTGAAGTATCAACATCATAGGCTAAATTTAAAGGCAAGTTAGTTCGCCTGCGGGGCAGGCCTATTAGTAAGCTGTTGTGCATTTAAATTGTATATTGAGGGCGCGATCTCCTGCCCAACCCCTACTCCCCACACCAGTAAAGATTTATTTGACTATGCAATTTAAATGCGGATTAGCTTACCCGCACTGAATTGGCAAATACGATCGCCTTCGGCACGATAACTCGCTCTCCCCCATCGCTAATAATTTGAGTTGAACGCAGCAAAATCTTTTCAACAGTACCTTCAAAAGCCTTCTACAATTATTATCCGATCGCCCCATTGAAACGGTTCGTGCAACAGAAAAAATATTTCCGCTAAAAAGTATTTGAAGATGTCTGGGAACGGGAAACTAATCCCTACTGAACCAAGTCCTAACCAACTGATGATATCTGCAGGCTGCCAAGCGGGGAACGCCACGCAGGCGATCGAACTGCCAGCAGCCCAAGTGAGAGTGTCAATCGATTTTAGATTTTCGATTTTAGATTTTCGATTGAAGCCTTGACCCCACGGATAAATTCGCGGGCTTGTATCCTGGATGCTTTCGGTCAAATAATTAAAAAATGCCACGCTAACACAAAAGATTGAGATCCATCGCCCGACAAGAATGTTTGACTCTCACTGTGCGGGTGACTCCATCGACTAGCTCGCTAATCATTAAAACACAGTCAAAATTTAAGATTAGCAGCGCCGACCCCGATCGAGTAAAATCACAGCACTTGCCCGCCGATGACTTAATCTGCTAAAACTAACAAAGTTTGATGATTTCTGAGAAATAACATACATGGTTGCTACATCCGTCAAGATTAAACACGAAGTCAAAGACTTGTCCCTCGCCCCCTTGGGAAAGCAACGCATCGAGTGGGCCGGCCGGGAAATGCCCGTTTTGCGGCAAATTCAAGAACGCTTCGCTAAAGAAAAGCCTTTTGCTGGCATTCGCTTGGCTGCTTGCTGCCACGTAACCACAGAAACCGCTCATTTGGCAATCGCCATCAAACTCGGCGGTGGCGACGCCGTACTGATCGCCAGCAACCCCTTGAGCACTCAAGATGACGTAGCAGCTTGCTTAGTTGAAGACTACGGCATTTCCGTCTTCGCCCTCAAAGGAGAAGACGCGGCTACCTACGAACGTCACGTCTACACAGCCCTAGACCACCGCCCCAATATTATCATCGACGACGGCAGCGACGTGGTAGCCGCCCTGATCCAGCACCGCCCGAACCAAATTTCCGACTTAATCGGAACTACCGAAGAAACTACCACAGGCATCGTGCGCCTGCGGGCCATGTTGAAAGACGGCGTGCTGACTTTCCCCGCAATGAACGTCAACGACGCCGACACCAAGCACTTCTTTGACAACCGCTACGGCACCGGTCAATCTACCCTAGACGGCATTATCCGCGCTACCAATATTTTGTTAGCCGGTAAAAATATTGTGGTTGCAGGTTACGGTTGGTGCGGCAAAGGCACGGCACTGCGCGCCCGCGGTATGGGTGCTAACGTAATTGTCACCGAAATCGATCCGATTCGGGCGATCGAAGCAGTGATGGACGGTTTCCGCGTCATGCCGATGGACGAAGCAGCAACAGTCGGAGATATATTCATTACCGTTACCGGCAACAAACACGTCATTCGTGCCGAACATTTCGACACAATGAAAGACGGCGCAATTGTTTGCAATTCCGGTCACTTCGACATTGAAATTGACCTCAAATCCCTCGGCGCAAAAAGCACCGACGTGAAAACAGTCCGGTCTTTCACTCAAGAATATCACCTCAATAATGGCAAATCGATTATTGTGTTGGGCGAAGGCCGTTTGATCAACTTGGCAGCAGCCGAAGGACACCCCAGCGCCGTGATGGATATGAGCTTTGCTAACCAAGCTTTAGCCTGCGAATATCTAGTTACGAACAAAGGCAAACTAGAGCCTGGTATTCACTCAATACCCGTAGAAGTTGACAAAGAAATTGCCCGTCTCAAATTGGAAGCAATGGGTATTCACATTGATACCTTGACTGCCGAACAAATTGAGTACACAAACTCTTGGACTTCGGGCACTTAATCATCGTTTATCGTTCCCAGGCTGTGCCTGGGAATGAATGCAGCAAGGCTCTGCCTCCCTCATGGGGAGTCGAGGCAGAGCCTCGTTTTTGATCGTTCCCAGGCACAGCCTGGGAACGATCAAAAAACGAGCAAAATACAAAGTACCTATTACCAATATTTAAATCAAAATGGTTGAATGGATAACTAACACAATGCAGTCGATGAGCTATCTCGGGATTGGCCTGTTGATGTTTTTAGAAAATCTTTTCCCCCCCATACCCTCAGAATTGATTATGCCGCTGGCAGGATTCACGGCCTCAAAGGGTGATGATATGGAGTTAGCGCCGGCGATCGCAGCCGGAGTAATCGGTACAATTCTGGGGGCGTTTCCCTGGTACTATGCGGGTAAATTATTGAGCGAAGAACGCTTGAGGAATTTAGCCGACAAATACGGCAAGTGGATCACAGTATCGGGTGCCGATATTGACAAAGCAAATAGATGGTTTAACAGACACGGCAACAAAGCCGTGTTTTTGTGTCGCCTCGTACCGGGAGTTCGCACCCTAATTTCCCTGCCCGCTGGCATCAATAATATGCCTTTAATTCCTTTTTTACTATACTCAACCGGCGGCACTCTTTTATGGGTAAGTTTCCTGACTTTTGCCGGATATAAACTAGGGGAAAATTATACACTTGTAGAGGAATATCTGGCCCCGGTTTCCAAAATAGTTGTGGTGATTATTGTCATTTGGTGTATTTTGTGGGTTGTCAAAAAGAATATGCAGAAGGAAAAATATCGCAAATAAAGGCAAAAGTTGTGAAAATAATCGGCGTTTATTTGCGTTCATCGGCGGCTACAATCACCATTTTGACCCCACCCAAAAACGCATACAACTTTCCGACAAAAGTCGCGATCCGTTCAAAATTTTAGACTAAGGTTCAACCTCCCAGATTCATGTGTGGAGTAAATCTAAAATCTAAAATCTAAAATCTAAAATCCACTGACTTGTTTCTAGCATCTTCTCAACCGTAGCGCTGAAAGATAGAGAGGGAGATTTGAGGGAAACTTCTGCTATCTTTGCTACTTTTTTAAATTGAGGTTGAAATGGGCGATCGCCCAAAAGTCAGAGTGACGGGCAGCCGATCGCCCAAAAATCCCACTTAAATTTATACAAATATTTAAGATTGGTGGAGGTTTAGGCAGATAATCGTGGCAAAATAGGGAACATTCCTATCCGCGCTGTTAAAATATGTACGAAAAGATTGTAGCCCCGACAACAGGTTCTAAAATTACTTTCAAAGACGGTTTGCCGATCGTCCCCAATGACCCAATTATTCCCTTCATTCGCGGCGACGGTACCGGCGTTGACTTGTGGCCTGCATCCCAGAAAGTCATGGATGCTGCGGTAGAAAAGGCTTACGGTGGCGATCGAAAAATCAACTGGTTTAAAATCTATGTAGGCGACGAAGCCTGCGATGTCTACGGTACTTACCAATATCTGCCCCAGGATTCCTTAGACGCCATCAAAGAATACGGAGTCGCCATCAAAGGGCCACTGACAACCCCAATCGGGGGCGGCATTCGATCGCTAAACGTAGCTTTGCGGCAAATCTTTGACCTTTACGCCTGCGTGCGGCCCTGCAAATATTATGCTGGAACACCATCGCTACACAAAACCCCTGAACTCCTAGATGTAATTATTTACCGGGAAAATACAGAAGATATTTACCTCGGAATTGAATGGGCCAAAGGCAGCGAAATCGGCAAAAAATTGATTGAATTCCTCAATAATGAGTTAATTCCCGCAACACCAGAACATGGCAAAAAACAAATTCGCCTCGATTCGGGAATCGGAATAAAACCCATTAGCAAAACAGGTTCTCAGCGTTTAGTACGGCGCGCCATTACCCACGCTTTACGGTTGCCGAAAGATAAGCAGCAAGTGACTTTGGTGCACAAAGGCAACATCATGAAATATACTGAAGGAGCTTTCCGAGATTGGGGTTATGAATTAGCAACCACCGAATTTCGCGAACAGTGCGTAACTGAAAGAGAGTCTTGGATTCTGGAAAACAAAGAAAAAAATCCCGACATTAGCTTAGAAGATAATGCTCGCCAAATAGACCCAGGATACGATGCTTTGACCCCTGAAAAACAAGCCAAAATTCGTCAAGAAGTAGCCGACGTTCTGTTTGCAATTTGGGACAGTCACGGCAGCGGCAAGTGGAAAGAAAAAATCATGGTCAACGACCGAATTGCTGACAGTATTTTTCAACAAATTCAAACCCGACCGGCCGAGTATTCGATTTTGGCGACAATGAATCTGAACGGGGATTATTTGTCCGATGCGGCCGCCGCCATTGTCGGTGGATTGGGCATGGGCCCCGGTGCGAATATTGGTGATGAATGTGCAGTTTTTGAGGCGACTCACGGCACTGCACCTAAACACGCTGGTTTGGATAAAGTCAATCCCGGTTCCCTGATTTTGTCCGGGGTGATGATGTTAGAATACATGGGATGGCAGGAAGCCGCAGATTTGATTAAGAAGGGTTTGGGAGCGGCAATTTCTAACGGTGAAGTTACTTATGATTTGGCGAGGTTGATGGAGCCGCCGGTGCCTGAGTTGAAGTGTTCGGAGTTTGCTGAGGCGATTATTAAGCATTTCGCAGATTGAGTTTGAGGGCTTTTTTTGAACGGGCTAGAAGCCCGTTCCACAATTAGTAAACTTGCTTTGTGGGGAGTAGGGGTTGGGCTTCTAGCCCGCCCGCTGTGGATTGAGAACGGGCTAGAAGCCCGTTCCACAAAAGTCAATTTGCTTGTGGGGAGTAGGGGTTGGGCTTCTAGCCCGCCCGCTGTTTATTAAGAACGGGCTAGAAGCCCATTCCACAAAAGTCAACTTGTTTGTGGGGTGTCCCGCCCTCCCGAAAATACAATTTAGATGTGCTGTTTATAATGATGGAACAGCCATGCCGCGCTCAACTGCAGGACGCTTCTGCAAGGTTTCTACCCAACGTTTGAGGTGGGGATGGTTGTCGAGGGTTAATCCTTGAAATTCGTAAATAGCAACCCAGGGATAGGTAGCAATGTCGGCAATAGAATAGTCGCCGCAGATGTATTCGTATTTTGCTAGTTGAGTGTCTAATACTCCGTAGAGGCGCAAGGTTTCTTTTTCGTAGCGCCCAATCGCATAGGGAATTTGTTCGGGTGCAAAGCGTTTGAAGTGGTTTAGCTGACCAAACATCGGGCCGACGCTGGCCATTTGAAACATCAGCCATTCCATAACTTGAAAGTATTTTTGTTTGTCTGTGGGCAGAAATCTGCCGCTTTTTTCGGCAAGATAGATCAGAATAGCGCCGGACTCGAAGACGGTGATGCCGTTATCTCGATCGACTATCGCCGGAATTTTGCTGTTGGGGTTGATGGCGATGAATTCTGGGCTAAATTGGTCGTTTTTTGTGATGTCGATGACGTGCACGTTGTAGGGTAAACCTATTTCTTCGAGCATGATCGAAACTTTGCGACCGTTGGGGGTAGTAAAAGTGTAGAGGTCAATCATAGTTGTGATGTTAAGTTGAAAGTTTGCAAGGCAGGAAATAACCCGATATACTATCACAATTTGGACGACAATTGCGGATTTTTGCTCTATTGTGTTAAAATTCTATTCTAATAATAGAAGAATAACGCTCGCTCGAAATGGACATTATTGAAATTCTCAAAGACGATTATCAAAGATTTCCCGATAATCAGACTTACAGCATCTATGCAAAAGATGTTTATTTTGAAGATCCGGTGAATCGATTTACAGGAGTCGAGCGCTACCGCAAAATGATCGGGTTTATGGGGACTTTTTTTCAGGATGTAAATCTCGATTTGCACGGGATTTCGCAGTCGGGAGATACTATAGACACTCGCTGGACTCTGAGCTGGATCGCACCGTTACCTTGGAAACCGAAAATGGCGATCGCCGGTAGGAGCGAACTGAAAGTCAACAGCGACGGTTTAATTGTGTCTCACATAGATTACTGGGACTGTTCGCGGTTGGATGTGCTCAAACAGCTTGTATTTCCGGTGAAGACTAATGTTTGAGAATTTTTCTTAGGTTTTTTAGCAATAAGAAATAGTGTTTCAAGAGCGAGATCCCTTTTTTAACCGCAGATGTTAGCAGATAAACACAGATGAACGCTGATGGATTTTTATTTGTTGCAATTGATATCTGAGATAAATAATTTTAACTGATATTGACATGGCAGCAATTTCGTGTGTCGCCTGAAATGCGCTGTGTTCAGCGGTGCGCGATCGCCCAAATTAATTACCCACAAAATTAATTTCCTTTACATAACGTTACAATATAGGAGTAAACTACTTTCAGGCGAGCTAAACAATCAATGCGCTTAATATTAATGACTGGAAAAGGCGGCGTCGGCAAAACCTCCGTAGCCGCTGCGACAGGGCTGCGATGTGCCGAATTGGGATACAAAACCCTAGTGCTGAGCACAGATCCCGCTCACTCCTTAGCCGACAGCTTCGACATGGAACTCGGACACGATTCGCGGCTGGTGAAACCGAATTTGTGGGGAGCAGAATTAGACGCTCTCAGGGAATTAGAAGGCAATTGGGGAGCCGTTAAGCGCTACATTACTCAAGTCTTGCGAGCGCAGGGGCTCGAAGGGGTGCAGGCTGAAGAATTAGCAATTTTGCCAGGAATGGATGAAATCTTCGGTTTGGTGCGAATGAAGCGGCATTACGACGAAGGCGAATTTGATGTTTTAATTATCGATTCGGCTCCGACGGGCACTGCATTGAGACTGCTAAGTTTGCCGGAAGTTGGCGGCTGGTACATGAGAAAATTTTACAAGCCGCTGCAAGGCATATCAGCCGCCCTTAGACCTTTAGTGGAACCTATTTTTAGACCAATTGCGGGTTTTTCTTTACCAGACAAAGAGGTGATGGATGCACCTTACGAATTTTACGAACAAATCGAAGCTTTGGAAAAGGTTTTAACTGACAATACTGTGACTTCGGTAAGGTTAGTTACCAATCCCGAAAAAATGGTAATTAAAGAATCTCTGCGCGCTCATGCCTATTTGAGTTTGTACAATGTAGCCACAGATTTAGTAGTAGCTAACCGGATTATTCCCGCAGAAGTAACTGACCCATTTTTTAAACGGTGGAAAGAAAGCCAGGAACAGTACCGTCAGGAAATTCACTCAGATTTCATGCCGCTGCCAGTTAAGGAAGTGCCACTTTATTCCGAAGAAATGTGCGGTTTGCCAGCTTTGGAACGGTTGAAAGAAACGCTTTACAAAGACGAAGACCCAAGTCAAGTTTATTACAAAGAAAATACGATTAAGATCGTGCAGGAAAACAATCAATATAGTCTTGAACTGTATTTGCCCGGAATTGCTAAGGATCAGATCCAGTTGACCAAAACGGGAGATGAGTTGAATGTTCGGATTGGGAATCACCGCCGTAATTTGGTGTTGCCGCAAGCTTTAGCGGCGCTGCAACCTTCGGGGGCGAAGATGGAGGATGATTATTTGAAGATTAAGTTTGCTTAACAAGACTTACGCACGCTTCTACCTAAAAAACCCGGTTTCTAGGAAAAATCGTGGATTATCCCTTGAGATATTCACGCAGAAACCGGGTTTTTGGCCCGCGTGCAGGTATTGAGCTATTCAGCAGACTTACGCCATTCTTGTCCGAGGCGAACTGCTTTGTCAAAAGTAGGATGGTTGCGTCTGCGTTTATGAGACAATGACTTTTGTAATGGTATCAATTCCGATTGTATGGGAATGATTTAACCGCAGAGGGCGCAGAGGGCGCAGAGTCTCCAGAAGAGAGAGATGAATAATTCCCATGTCAACGGATTTGATATGAAATGCTGCTGGCTAGACACAATTAACAGGACTCAGCACGAAGGACTTCGTTTAATGCCTCATCAATCACTGCATCGCTGACACCTCGGCGCTTCAAACTTGCTACTAAGGCTGTCACTGTCTCGCTCTCAAATCGTTCTAAATCAACGCGCAAATCTTGACCGATATAAGCACGAATTAATGGCTGATAACCCGAAAAACCCAACAAGGGTGCAACTTTCTTTAGATATTCCACAACATCTTCGGGCATACGAATCGTCACGCTAGTCATTGGACGGTTGCGGTTTAATCTCTGCTTTAATGCTTCAACCTTCATACTCTGCCCTCTCCTGACGAGTTGCTTTACGTGCTGAAATAAGTTGCGGCTCTTGTACCCGGTAAACAATTCCCTATTATAAGCCCCACCGATTATCTTAGAAAATCAGTAATTTTATTCCATTTCATCACTTCCGCCAAGTCAATCGCCGTCAACCCATCAGGATTCTTAATCATTTTATCAGCGCCATACTTTAATAATAATTTAACAGGAGTTAAGTTGCCAGCCAATGCCTCACATTGCAGCATAGTCCAGCCATTTTCATCAATTTGATTTACAATGGTAGGATTTTCACTTAATGCAGAATCAATTTTTGCAGCCATATTCTCACTCATTGGATGCTCGCCGATTTCATATTCATCCTTATTTCTTGATTCTTGATTTAAATAGCTATCGGGAACAATTCGGATTTCTCTCGGATCGCCGAATTCCAAACCCCAAGCATCATCATGCACACGCCTTCGATCGCTATTCATTGTAAGCCGTATTGCATTAACAGTATATGCACCATAAACCATCCCATCAATAGAATATATCCAATCATTGATATCGTTGAAGCCCATCACAATCTGGTCGCCCGATCCAATTCCATCTATCCATCTCGGATCGTTTAATAAATCTCCACTAACTTTCAGACCATCAAAATTAACATTCTCCACCCACATATGTTCAACTGATGGTGCAGAATCCGTCACCTTTCCCGTCGGAAATCCAAGTTTTACTGCACTTATATCCAGCCCAGGAATTATCCGCCGCCTTTCCCATGACAACTCACGCCAAAAATATTTAAATGATTCGCGTGCCTTCTTGCTAGCAAGATTTATATCCGGGTCATCACCCTGAAATCGATAAATATTTTGACTCATTTACCACTCCGCAGTTGATTGTTAGAGGTACTTCTAATATTAATATACATCATAAGCAGGTTAAGTATATCAAGGGAAAGGGATGAAAAGAATTCGACCTTCATATTCATCAGGCTGACTGCAACAAATAAATAGTTCTAAATCATCAATGATCTTACCAATGGGTGCTGTTGCAATAACCTCAATAACTCCAAGCATAGGTAGTCCTTGATTGACTCGCTCGTAGGCATACATCGTAATAGTGGCCACATCATGGGTAAGTAAGATGCGTCCTTCATTAGCCGCCCATTCTAAAATATCTGGATCGTCAGTGTGAATCAGCCCTACATCTTGGACACGAACAATATCTAATTCAGGCAAACGTCTCACCAGCCCACGCAATATGGCTCCATTAAAATTTTCATCAGTTAGAAGGCGCACTTGGTATCGACTCCCCTTTTGACTGATAACGAGTAAGCAAACGTTGTCTCAGATCAACTAAGTTGTGTTGTCGAGAAAGTTCTTGTCTCAGTTGCTGAGATTGTTGGCTGCGCTGTTCCAAATAACTGTCAATTTCCTGACGATGGTTTAGATAGTAAGCAATGGTACTGTATATGTCTTCTAAGCGAACAACTGAATACTGAATAGCGATTTCTTCGGGAGTGGAGCCATTGTGGTATGAAGCAAGTATGCTATCTAGGGTGACTCGACTCGAACCTATACGGATACCTCCCGCTTCATCCCAACGGAAAGGAGGAGAGGTTGCTTGGAATTTTGCTGGGGCGCTCATTAGGGACATATTCTACCTGACTTGAACTGTATCAAAACATTGTAGCAAGAAGCCTAATGCTTTGTCGGAAGGTAATGAAAGCCAACCATAATTATAGCTGTCGTTATGCTGGCTTTGCTACGAATGCAGGATAGGTTTTGTGTGCATCTGCATAAATCCTAAGTGCTACAGACATTTGTTGTTGGGCAGTTTCTCCTTGTGCCTGAAACCAAGCAAATGTTTCAGGATCGACTTGAACTGGCATAGTAATAGCCGACTGAGGCATTCGTAATTGCGCTCTAGTAAAGAACTCCTCCGATAGTGGTGGACTATCGGAAGTATCGATATCTTCATCGCTCATTGCGTCGATTCTAGCCCAGTCGGTTTGTGAGGTATTGTTCATAGCGTCTGCGTTCATAAGACAGTGACTTTCGTAATGAAATAATGCGAACTGTTTCCCGATCGGGTTCCGTGTAGACAACAACTACAACTCGTCCATCAAGTAAACCAATACCGATACATCGATCTTCACCATAATCCTCTCGCTCATCTAATTCTACAACCATCGGTAGGTTGAAGATACGAAAAGCATCAGCGAAGTCAAACCCATGCTTTGCAAGGTTGCTTTGATTTTTACGCTCGTCCCACTCAAACTTCATGAACTTAAATCTAGCACATGAGCCAAGTTTAGAACAAAAGTACCAATATTTGACCACATAGCACAATTAAAATGCTATCGCCCCTCGCTTACCCTGACTAAAATCATAATCTGCTTCCATGACTATTCCTCTCCCTCTTCTTTCCCATCCTCTGTGCTCTCTGTGCCCTCTGCGGTTCCTTCAATCTTTCCTGCATTAAACTCAATCTTTTTCTGCTGACGTTCCGACGCAGCTTTTTGCAGCATTTTCAACTTTTCGGGGTCAGCATTCGATCGCCAAAACAACTTATGATCCTTAATTTTAACGCAATTTTCCTCCAAACACTTCATCCATTCCCGATGTTTCTTAACTACGCCACGATCGAGAATACCTAACTTTTCTTCTTGGCGGGTGAGTTTCGCAAACTTGTCATAATGCGGATAACTCTCAGTAACAAAAGCTTCTTTTCTCACTAAAATTGGCGGATTGTACACATCAGAATAGTCTTGATAGCTCACAGAAAGGTCGCGCAAATCTATGTGCATAGAAGTGTGAAGGGCTGGATGCGGGTTAGTGTCAAAATCGGGATAAAATAGATAGGAAATCTGAGGTCTGCGAGCGTAAAATTTGATGATTGTCGCGCCGTCTAGTCTGCCAATTGTGCGGTTGGCGCAGCCTTCGTAGAGCCTGAGCAAAGGGTCTAGTTCTTCTAATGCAGAGACGTGAACTGAAAGAGTACCGGGCTGTTTGTAGCCGATCGCACTATCTTCGCAGCAATCCGCCACAATATCAGGTTTGCTCAGACTGTATAGCATTAAATCTGCCAAAGTGCAAGCTTTTTGATAATTGTCAAACAAACCTTTGATGTCATTGCGGATTTGAGCCGGGAGTCCGCGGATTGAAGGCCGATCGCCCAAACCGTTCAGAGCCAGATACACCAGCAAATCCTGGCGGCGCTTGTCGGCGATTTTCTCCCAATCATCCGCATCCGTTGCTTGCAAAATCACCCTCCAAGCGCGATTAAAACTGTGAAATTCCTCCTTAATCGCCGATTCTTCCGCTAGTTCGCCTTTAACAGGAAGGCGGCCCCGATCGCTCACAAAAGCCATCAAAGGAGCCAACATTTCCGCATAATCCTCAAACCGCTTAACTTGCGATCGCACCCTGGGAGTCGATAAGTGCGATCGAAACCGAGAAGCACGAAAACTTTCACCCTCCGCCGCATCCCGAAATACAAAATAAATCCCCAAAGCCACAGGAATTGCATCTACACTCAAAACTTGGTCGATATAAACCTTCAACTCTTCTTGTTCGTAATACTTCTGAAAAGTATTCCGAGAAGTAATCACCCCATCCCCGTAAGCAATTTGACCTTGTTGGCGATCGTCAATCAAAACCTGAGCCGCTACAACTAATAAACTCTTAGTTAATTCCCAAGCATTCAGCAAAGCTTCTCGGCGTTCCGCCAAAGATTCAATCACATTAATCACATAACCAATATTCACAATATCAGCACAAATTCGCGGAGTATCCGGCTGATAGTATGGGTCCCAACCAGAAATAGCATAACCCTCTTGTGCAATATATTTAACATCCCCGCCGTAACCGCAACCGTAATCAAAAAAAGTCGCCCCGTCCCTCACTAAATCAGCTTCTAAAACCAGACGCAGGGGTTTAGAAAGCGAATTGCGTACCATTGCAGCTTTATGTCGCTCGATTTTAGGAATTGATAGCTCACTATTCTCCTCTTTCAAACGCTCGACAACAGTATGATCTTGGATTTCTACACCGCAATATCCCAAATATTTGAGCCAACCTTCGCGAGTTCCGATAACGCTAGTATTGTCAAGCAGTCCCCACTTTTCCTCGCAGCGAGTCAGCCTCGCAAACTTTTCGTAATTGGGATAATCCGCAGCTACAAAAGTTTCCTTACGGTGCAAAACCGGGGGATTTTCGCTGTTGCTGTAATCGAAATATTTAACTTCCCCTGTTGCTAGATTAATTTGGATGCTGGTTTGCAAAGCAGGATGAGCATCTGTATCGAAATCAGGGTAAAAAAGATAAGATATTTTAGGTTGATGGAGTGAAATTTTAACTAAAGTTGCTTCATCAATATTTTCGAGAGTGCGTCTGGCACAATTTTCGTAGATTCCGATGACTGGGTTGAGTGCTTGCAAAGCCGAAACGTGAACGTAAAAAGCCGTAGGTAATTTTTTTCCCACCTTGCTTTCCCGACAGCAGCGAGCCACTTTTGCTACTAGATTGTCCACAGAAAAATTATTGATTTCATCGAGCGGGTAAGGCACAGCATTTACAGAATATTGCTCAGAAATAGCCTCTTTTTCATACAATAAAACTTCGCGAGCAAAAACCATCAAAGGCGTTAGCAGTTTTTCCTCGTTTTCTAAGGAATTGCTATTTGAAATAGTGTTTGTAATGGTATCGTAATTCATAGCTAAATTAATTATTTTTTTTAAATTAACCGCAGAGAACGCAGAGAACACAGAGTGAAGAAAGAAACAAAGAAACAAAGAAACAAAGAATTTATTTCTTAGTCCGCGTAGGCGGACTTCGTTTGTTTAGGCGCGATTTCAAGCGCCGACTAATATCGATTAATAGCGACTAACCGACTAACCAAACATTCGAGTTTCGACAAATTGTTGAACTCTGGCTAAATGATTTGACAAACTCACTAATATATTTTCAATCCCCTCAATGGTTAACAATTGGGTCGCTGGTGCTTCTGATTGGAAGCTTCGCGCTTGATGCTCCAATTGTGCGGCCAAATCCGACATCAGAGCAACTCCCACATTAGCAGAAGTTCCCTTGAGACGGTGGGCTTGATATTCCACAGCTTGCCAATCTTTAGCTTCTACGGCGATTTTGGCAGTAGCTACATCAGCTTGCGCGTCTGCCACAAAAGCTTGCAAAAGTCGCTCTGGCAATTTAATATTAACTCGTCCGAGTTGCTCCAATCTGCTCTTGTCGAACAGTCCGTCGCAGTCTGCGTGTTCCCAAGTTTGAAGTGCGATCGCCCTTGGTGCCGGCACAGCCACAACCTGCGCTTTTTCCACAACTTCTGTATAATTTGTTGCTAAGTGAGATTTATTTTCCGAGTTAATACTTTTTACTCCATACTTATTTTCACCCTGAAAATTTAGGGCTTCATACTTTTTCAGAGCCGCCGCCAAAGCATCTAAATCTACAGGTTTGCTGAGATAATCGTCCATCCCCGCCGCCAGACACTTTTCTCGTTCCCCCGGCATAGCATGAGCAGTTAAAGCCATCACAAAAGTATGCCGATCGCTTCCTTCGATTTCCCTCAATTTTTGCGCCGCTTTGTAACCGTCAAGTACCGGCATTTGACAGTCCATCAGCACTAAATCATAGCTTTTTTTTGCCAGTAAATCCAGCGCTTCTTGACCGTTGACCACGCAGTCAGCCTGATAGCCTAAAACGGCCAACTGTTCGACAATAACTTGTTGATTGATCGGGTGGTCTTCCGCCAGCAAAATTCTCAGCGATGACGGCGAATTGGGAGTAACATATTGAGAATTAACTGCTGGCAATTTGCAAGTATTAGCAGCCTCCAAACTCCCAAAATCTCCTGTTCCCTTAACCGACGCAAGCATTGCCTCAAGCAGGCGGCTTGGCCGCACAGGCTCGATCAAATACCCGTTAAAACCCCCACTGCAAAGCGATTCAGCCTTCGGCTGTTCTCGCAAAGCAGTCATGGCGATTAACGAGCCAACTGTCGAGGTCGATCGCACTTTTCTAGCAAATTCCTCCGCATCCAACTCCGGCATTTGCAAGTCCACAAGCACCACATCCCAGCTTTTTCCCCTCTCCCCCGAATTCTGAGAAATCCCGCCCCGGGCCTTGTTCAACCAAGTCAAAGCCTCAGTAGCAGTTTCTGCCTCGTCGCAGCGGGCACCCCAACTTTGAGCGAGCGATCGCACCGCTGCCCTCCTCAAAGCGCTTTCCGATACTACTAACAGCTTCTTGCCCGCAAGTTCGGGATCGTGAGGCTCAACTGGCAACTGTTTTTCCAAAGGTACAGTAAACCAAAAAGTAGCACCGCTGCCTAGCAAACTGCGAACTCCAATATCGCCTCCCATCATCTCCACTAACTGCTTACAAATAGCCAAACCCAAACCCGTCCCGCCGTAAGGCCTAGTAGGAGAATCGTCTACCTGAGAAAAAGATTGGAACAGCTTTGTTTGCCCTTGGGCCGAAATTCCAATGCCAGTATCCCGCACGGAAAATAGCAATCTTGCTTCTTGTCTACCGTCTGCCTGTCGGTTGCCCTGTTTCACAGTTACGTGAACTAGAACTTGACCGCGATCTGTAAATTTTATGGCATTACCCGTCAAATTCAGCAAAACTTGCTTCAATCTGCCCGAGTCGCCCACCAACTTTCTCGGCACTGAGCTGTCAACTAAAATATTCAATTCAATACCTTTTTCTTCTGCCAAATGCGCTATTATTTCTATCACCGACTCAACGCAACTATCCAAATCAAAATTAGACTTTTCCAGCCGCATTTCTCCAGCTTCAATTTTAGAGAAATCAAGGATATCATTAATAACACTTAGCAAATGTTCAGCACTGCGGTAAATCGTCTGAGCACAGTCCCGCTGTTTCTGTTCCAGAGGAGCGCGCAGCAGCAATTGAGCCATTGCCAAAACCCCATTCATCGGAGTGCGAATTTCGTGACTCATGTTCGCCAAGAATTGCGACTTCACCCGGCTGGCTTCTAGGGCCGTTTCCCGCGCTTCCACCAACTCATTAATCTTGTCGGCCACCATCACAATTCCCCCGACTTTCTCGTCTGGATCGTACCAAGGGTGAGCAGCCCACCGCAGGTACATAACAGAGCCGTCTGCTCGTTCCCAAGCATCTTCGCTCACAGAAACTACCTCACCTGTCAGCACTTCTTGATACATCACTTTCCAGCGATCGGGCGTATCTGGAAACAATTCGTAATGGCTGAGATTATTCAGGGACGGCAAGTCCAAATTAAATTGAGTAACCCATTTTTTAGAGTTAGCCATATAGCGCATTTCCGTATCGAACATCGCCATTGCTACAGGCACGCAATTAATAATTTGTCTCAGTTGCAGCCGTTCCCTTTCCAGAGCATCTTCCGCCTGTTTGCGCTGAGTAATGTCGCTAATCATGCCGGCCATCCGCAGCGGTTTTCCTTGGGAATTCCGCTGAGCTTTTCCCTGAGAAGTGCAGTAGCGGTAAACACCGTTCGAGTGTAGCAGCCGGAATTCTACATTATAGTCTATTTCTTGTTCCAAGTGAGCGGCGATCGCCGCGACGATTCCCTCCTTGTCATCGGGGTGCAGGCGGTTGTATAGAGCTTCCATAGTCCTGCCAAATTGCTTTCGCGACAAACCGATAATTTCCAAAAGGCGATCGTTCCAATAAACCTCATTTTTACTTAAATCCCAATCCCAAATTCCGTCGTTCACTCCCTCTAAAACTAACCTGTACCGTTCCTCACTTTCCTTAAGTTTTTGACTGGCATCAAACGCCTTAGATTCGGCGCGGTAAACGCGAATGGCATTGTACAAACTGCGAGACAAACTATCAGGAGAAAGCTTATTTTTAGCGATATAATCAGAAGCTCCCGCCTTCATCAATTCCACAGCAATTTGTTCGTCGCCTTGACCGGTGAGCACAATTAAGGGAACTTTAAGCCCCGCTTCTCGTAGATTTTTTACCAAACTCAGCCCGTCTCCGTCGGGCAATCCGTAGTCGAGCAATACGCAGTCAAATTTGCACTCAAATATTTGATTTAATAGCAGCCCCTTTTCTGTCTCTTCAACCTCGCTTAAAGGTTGAGATTTATTTTGTTGGGAGAGTTTCGCGGTAGCCTGAGTAGAAGTTTTGCTGACCGAGAGTTGTGCCAGCGCATCCGCGCAGTCTTCTGCTTCAGTAACTTCTGCCGAAACACCAGCGGACTTGAGCGATCGTTTGATCGCCATTCGATCGACTGCATCGTCATCAACTATCAGAATTGTGAGAATTTTGTCCATAAAAACCGAATTGTGGATTACTCCGAAAAAGCTGCTGTCGGGAAAAAGGAATTAAAACAACTGCATCGCTAAAAAATCACAAACCCCCTTGAAAAATTTTTTTATTAAATTTTCCCGAGTTTAGGGAATTTCGCTCAGCATCCAGTATCTGTTTAGGGTAGCCATAACTTCCACGAAGTTAGAAAAAGTGACAGGTTTAAGAATATAGCCCGCTACATTCAAATTATAAGCTTTTACTTTATCTCTATCTTCATTAGAAGTTGTGAGGACGATTACCGGAATCGACCTCAAACATTCATCCAGTCGCAATTCTTGCAAAAACTCGATCCCGCTCATTCTCGGCATATTCAAGTCCAGCAAAATCAACCGGCGCGCTTGAGGCATTGGAGGCTCTATTTTTCCTTCTCCACGTAATATTGCCAGAGCTTCTAATCCATTGGCAGCAATGTAGAGGGGGTTGACGATGTTATTTTTTTTGAACGCTCGCCGGACGTTCATCACATCAACCTCATCATCTTCTACCAAGAGAATATGAATTTTTTTGTCTTGCATAAATCAGCCATTTTATAGATGTTTTTTAAGCGCCAGTCTCCTTGGGGAGGTTTATTCAGCACGGATCGCGAACCCAGCAGGTTTAATCTCTATTGTCCTTTGTCAAGAATCATTTATTCCGGGGCCGATGACGGTATCTACCGGCAGGTGTACTCGCCCCTCATGCTCTCAGGGGCACAGCCGAGATCCAAAAACTCGCCAATAACACCCGATCGAGCTACGGTAAAATCTAAAACTCATCTACATTCATTATTAATCGCCATGTCAGCCGATCGCAAACTCTACGAAGGCAAAGCCAAAATCCTCTACTCCACCGAAGACAGCGAAATTTTGCTGACCCACTTCAAAGACGACGCCACAGCCTTTAACGCCCAGAAACGCGGCAGCATCGTCGGCAAAGGCGAAATCAACTGCGCCGTATCCGCCCACCTGTTTCGGATGCTAGAAGCCAAAGGGATTCCCACCCACTTCATCGACACGCCGGCCCCCAACCAAATGCGAGTCTGTCGCGTCCAAATCTTGCCATTGGAAGTCGTAGTTAGAAACATTGCCGCCGGCAGTCTTTGCAAGCAAACCGGTCTCGCCCTCGGCACAATTGTCAATCCGCCGCTGGTGGAGTTTTATTACAAAAACGACGATTTGGGAGACCCGCTGCTGACCCGCGACAGGCTCCAGTTAATGCAGCTAGCCACCCCCGAACAAGTAGACCAACTAGAAATAGCCGCCCGCGAAATTAACGAAATACTCAAAGAATTTTTCACCGAGTGCGGCATCACCCTAGTAGACTTCAAACTAGAATTCGGTATCGACCAACATCAAAATCTGCTCCTCGCCGACGAAATCAGTCCCGACACCTGCCGCCTGTGGGACAACGCAGAAACCGACCCCGACGCCCGTGTTATGGACAAAGACCGATTCCGCCGCGACTTGGGATCGGTGGAAACCGCTTACCAGCAAGTTCTCCAACGGGTTCTAGCTCAGAAAGTCTAGAGGCTTTAACAATGCGCTACAATTGCACAGTTTGTCACCCTTGTGCCTTTGATGTCAGCAATCAGCGGTCAACAGTCATCAATTAGCGGTCAGCGCGAAATTCCACCGACTTATATAACTAATGACTAATGACTAATGAATAATGACTAATGTGGTGTGTGAATTGCCCAAAAAAGTGAACAAAAATGCGTTTATCTGCTGTATTGGTGGCAGTTTTTACTGCCTCAGCAACATTCGGGTTATCAAATTCTGCAAACGGCCAAACATCCTACTCTGAATCTGCAGAGGAAGCTTTGGCTGCCGCCCGGCCCGCCCCGTCGATCGAATTACCCGATCGCCCCATTCCAGAATTAACCCAAAACCCTCCTCAAGACCGCAAAGCCGCTAAAACTAGCACAGGGGAAGCCCTAACAATAGCTGAGGCCCCTGCCAGAGGACAAGGCGAGGAGCCCCCAAACCTAGTCACAGACCCGCCCTCCCCGGTTTCACCTCCGCTCCTTCAACTCCAACCCCAGCTAGCATCCAACCCCTCCCCCGCCTCTAGCACCCAAAACGCCCTGCCAGAGGCGCAACAGGACAGCTCGCTCCCCCCATCGGAAGCGGCTGTAACGCCCGCCTGGATCGCAGCAGAGCTAGGGAAACCAGAGGAATCAGGGGCGATCGATCAAAACGCCCAAGTTCCCCCCAGACCTGCCCCGACCAGACCGGCCCCGACCAGACCGGCCCCGACCAGACCGCCGGCTAACACCGTTCCCCCATTGCCCCCTGGCCCAGCACCGCGGCCCAGACAAACGCCCGCACCCGCTGGGGCGGCAGAACCGCAAGTGCTAGTTGCAGAAGTTACAGTCACCGGGGCGACGGAAGACTTGGAAAGCGAAATTTACCGAGTCATCAGCACCCAACCGGGACGCACGACCAACCGCAGCCAACTGCAACAAGACATCAACGCCATTTTTGCCACAGGCTTTTTTAGAAACGTGCGGGCAGTACCGGAAGACACCCCGTTGGGCGTCCGGGTGACTTTTATTGTGCAGCCAAATCCGGTATTGCGGGGAGTGACAATCACCGGTCAGCAAGTGCTGCCCCAAAGCGTAATTGACGAAAGCTTCCGCGATCAATACGGCAAAATTCTCAACCTCCGCCGCTTTGAAGAGGGAGTGAAAAAAATTAATGCGTGGTATCAAGAGAACGGCTATGTTTTGGGGCAAATCACTGATGCCCCGCAAGTAGCAGACGACGGCACTGTCACCCTGGTAGTGGCAGAAGGCCAGATCGAATCCGTTGATGTCCGCTTCCTGAACAAGGAGGGAGAGGCAACAGATGCCACGGGTCAGCCCATCGGAGGCAACACCCGCCGGTTTGTCATCACCCGCGAAGTAGAACTCAAGCCCGGAGACATCTTTAACCGCACCAAGGCGGAAAGGGATTTGAGACGGGTGTTTGGTTTGGGAATTTTTGAAGACGTGCGGCTTGCCTTGGAACCGGGAACGACTGACCCCCGCAAGGCAAGGGTAATTGTCAACGTCATTGAGAAAAATACCGGTTCTCTGGCGGCCGGTGCGGGTTTGAGTTCCGCGACGGGTTTGTTCGGTACGGTGAGTTACCAGCAGCAAAACTTGGGCGGTAGGAACCAGAAGTTGGGGGCTGAGGTGCAAATCGGGGAACGCCAAAATCTGTTTGACGTGAGTTTTACAGATCCCTGGATTGCGGGCGATCCTTACCGGACTTCTTATACGATTAATGCGTTTAGAAGACGATCGATCAGCGTGATTTTTGACGGTGGCGAACGGGAAGTCAGATTGCCCAACGAGGATCGACCCCGCATCAATCGCACCGGGGCCGGCATCAATTTCACCCGTCCCCTGTCGGCCAATCCTTTTGCCGATTCTGAGTGGACAGCTTCAGTCGGCTTGCAGTACCAGCGAGTCTCAATTACCGATCGCAAAGGCAGGCGCGAATCCGAGGACGAACTCGGCAACCTGTTAAGTTTTAGCGATTCGGGTTCGGATGACTTGACAACTTTGCAAGCAGGTGTTGTACGCGATCGGCGCAACGACGCTCTCCGCCCCACTAGCGGTTCCCTGCTCAGATTTGGGATGGAACAATCGATTCCTGTCGGTTCCGGCAGCATCCTCTTAAACCGCCTGCGGGCAAGCTACAGCTTGTATCTACCAGTCAAGTACACTAACTTTACCGCCGGCCCTCAAACCCTGGCATTTAGTTTTAGAGGCGGCACCGTATTCGGAGATTTGCCTCCCTACGAAGCCTTTGCCTTGGGCGGCGCCAACTCGGTGCGCGGGTACGCCGAAGGCGACCTGGGAGCCGGCCGCAGTTTCCTAGAAGCCAGCGTTGAGTACCGTTTCCCGATTATTTCGTTTATCGGCGGAGCGCTATTTTTGGATGCTGGCACTGACTTGGGCACGGGCAAAGATGTCCCAGGCGACCCGGCAGGTATTCGCGAAAAGCCCGGTAGCGGTTACGGTTACGGCCTCGGCGTGCGGGTTCAATCTCCTTTAGGGCCGATCCGGATCGATTACGGTATCAACGACACTGGCGACAATCAAATTCACTTTGGAATTGGTGAGCGATTCTAAGTTGGCAGTTGGCAGTTGGCAGTTGACAGTTGGCAGTTGACAGTTGACAGTTGGCAGTTGACAGTTGACTACTAACTACTGACTACTGACTACTAACTAATGACTCATGACTAATGACTATTGAACGTACCCTGAAATCTGAATTTGAACTGTCGGGAATCGGTTTGCATAGCGGCACACAAACTCGCGTCCGAGTTTTGCCTGCGGAGGTTGGGGAAGGCCGCTATTTTGTCAGAATTGACTTGCCTGGTGCTCCGAGAATTCCTGCAAAAATTGAGGCGGTTTGTCAGACTGCACTTTCAACTGAACTCGCAGGTATCGATGCTCAAATTCGCACTGTAGAGCATCTATTAGCCGGTTTGGCGGGGATGGGAGCGGATAATGCTCGAATTGAGGTTGATGGGCCGGAAGTGCCGCTGCTGGACGGTTCGGCTCTGGTTTGGGTAGAGGCGATCGCCCATACCGGCTTAGTTGCTCAAGAATCGAAGCAAGCCCCCACTTCCTCCTTCGTCCTAGAACAGCCAATTTGGGTGCGCCACGGGGATGCTTTTGCAGCGGCTTTACCGTCAGCGGAAACTCGATTTAGTTACGGAATTGATTTTGAGGAACAGGCGATCGGCAATCAATGGTACAGTTGGTCGCCAGAGGCAGAAAGTTTTGCGACGGCGATCGCCCCAGCCCGCACTTTTGGACTTGCTCGCCAAGTTGACCAATTGCGACAAGCAGGTTTGATCAAAGGTGGTACCCTAGAGAACGCCCTAGTTTGCGATCGATCCGGCTGGCTCAACCCGCCCTTGAGATTTGTCAACGAACCGGTGCGCCATAAAATCTTAGACTTAGTAGGCGACCTCAGTCTGCTAGGAACTTGGCCAAAAGCTCACTACTTGGCTTACAAAGCCAGTCACAACCTGCACGTCCAACTCGCCCAAGCCCTGAAATCGGAAGCTCTAGCTACCCTAGATAAAAGTTAGGAAAAAACAGGTGATCTGTTAAGATTGCATCTTCCTTCTTCCTTCTGCCTTCTGCAATACCACACTCAAAAGTCTTCAAGTAATGTCTACGCTGACTGAAGTTAACACCCCCAATACTGCTAATTCTGAATCCGTTCCCACCGAAAACGGTGAGGATTCTCCAGCGGTTAAATCTACTTTTACTCTCGAAGAAATTCATAAATTATTGCCTCATCGCTATCCTTTTGCACTGGTTGACAAGATTGTTGATTACGTGCCGTCCGAGAAGGCTGTAGGAATTAAAAATGTGACTTTCAACGAACCGCATTTTCAAGGGCATTTTCCCGGACGGCCAATTATGCCTGGAGTATTAATTGTCGAAGCGATGGCTCAAGTTGGCGGTATTGTTCTGGCTCAGTTACCCGACATCAAGCAAGGATTGTGGATGTTTACCGGAATTGATGAAGTCAAGTTCCGTCGTCAGGTTGTACCGGGCGATCAGTTGCTGATGACGGTAGAATTGCTGTGGGTAAAACGCCGTCGCTTCGCAAAAATGCAGGCTCTGGCTGAAGTAGACGGACAAAAAGTTTGTGAAGGAGAATTGACGTTTTCGATGGTAGATTAAGTTGGTGATTGGTGATTGGTGATTGGTGATTGGTGATTGGTTATGTGTTATTTGGGAATTTCTCTATATTCCTGATAACCAATGACAATTGACAATTGACAATTGACTACTGATACTAAATCCTGGTTTGTTACTCCTTGATGATTCGGCGATTGAAATCGCTACTACACAAACGAAGTCCGCCGCGGACTAAGAAATAAACGGGGTATTTAAGCTTGATTTTGTATGAAAAATGAAAACTGAAAACTGAAAACTGACTAATAAAAAATGCTTACTTTGATTCACCCAACTGCTGTGATTCATCCCCGCGCTGAACTTCACCCGACTGTAGAAGTGGGAGCTTATGCTGTAATTGGGGAAAGAGTGAAAATAGGGCCGGAGACTAAGATTGGCGCTCATGCAATTATCGACGGGCTAACAGAAATAGGCGCTCGCAATCAAATTTTCCCCGGTGCGGCGATTGGTTTGGAACCTCAAGATTTGAAATATGAGGGTTCTCTGACTAGGGTGAAAATTGGCGACAACAATCTGATTCGGGAATACGTGACAATTAACCGCGCTACTGGAGCCGGGGAAAGCACGACTATTGGCAATCATAATCTATTGATGGCTTATGTTCATGTGGGACACAATTGCGCGATCGCCGATCGAGTAATTATCGCCAATGCTGTAGCCTTAGCCGGACACGTTAAAATCGAGTCTCAAGCCCGATTGAGCGGTGTTTTGGGGGTTCATCAGTTTGTCCACATCGGCCGCTTGTCTATGGTGGGCGGCTTGAGCAGGATCGATCGAGACGTACCTCCTTATATGCTAGTCGAGGGGAATCCTTCGAGAGTGCGAGCAATCAACAAAATAGGCCTCGAACGCGCCGGTTTTACTGCAGAAGATTTGCTAGTTTTGAAGAAAACTTTTCGTATTTTATACCGTTCTGGCTACACTCTCGATCGAGCTTTGGAACAGTTGGATTTGTTGCCAGAAAACGCCCACTTGCAGCACCTGCGGAGATTTGTGCAGCAGTCTATAACCAAAGGGCGGCGCGGTTTGATTCCAGGCAAGAAGTGAATGAGGTAGAATAAACCTATGAACTAAGCGACTGTTGCCCTATGAATGTATATACTTCAGTCAAATCTACATACCCTGAAACAGAACAAGATGGCTGCATTAGGTTATCAGATGTTAGTTGGGAGCAATTTGAAGCGATAGAAGCAGCTTTTAAAGATGTCAGAGGTGTGAAATTTTTCTATCTCGATAAAATACTGCAAATTATGACTGTCTCGCCCGAACACGAAATAATCAAGAAAACTCTCTGTATGCTGCTAGAGGCATATATGAGAGCAAATGGGATTAGATTTTACGGCAAGGGCGGGCCGACTCTGGGTGACAGAGAATTAGGCGGTAGAAAAGAGCCGGATGATTCCTATGATATAGGAACCCAAAAAATAGTCCCAGATATTGCTATTGAAGTGGTAATTACCAGTGGCGGGATAAATACTCTAGAATTCTACAAAAGATTGGGTGTTCGGGAAGTCTGGTTTTGGCAAAATAGTCAGTTATCTCTCTATTACTTAACAGGTGAAAATTATGAGCAGATTTCCCGGAGTACATTCCTTCCCGCTCTGGACTTAGAATTACTGCTACGCTGTGCTAATATGCCCGATCAATATGATGCTGTTACCGAGTTATTAGCAAACATCTCACCTGTATAAATTCACAATATGAAAATTTTTATCAGCACTGGTGAGGTTTCGGGCGATTTGCAAGGCTCTTTGTTAGTTGCAGCCTTAAAACGTCACGCTGTCGCGGCTGGTTTGGAGTTAGAAATAACAGGATTGGGCGGCCCTCGTATGGCGGAAGCTGGGGCTACTATTTTAGGCGATACTTTGGGCATTGGTTCTATGGGCCTTATAGAATCAGTGCCGTATATTTGGCCAACGATCCAAGTTCAGCAAAAAGCTAAACAATATCTCAAAAACTTTCGCCCGGATGCTGTTGTATTGATTGATTATTTGACTCCAAATCTCGGTATTGGCAGCTACATCCGCCGCTGTTTGCCTGATTTGCCGGTGGTTTGGTACATCGCACCTCAAGAATGGGTTTGGTCGATTTCTCCTCGCAATACTGATCTGATTGTCAATATTTGCGACCAACTTTTGGCAATTTTCCCCGAAGAAGCTTGTTATTATCAAAAAAAAGGAGCCGAAGTGAGTTGGGTTGGCCATCCTTTGGTGGATAGAATGCAATCTGCGCCCAGCCGGGAAGTTGCCCGCAAAACTTTGGGAATTGGGCCGGAACAGGTGTCGATCGCCCTAATTCCCGCTTCCAGACACCAAGAACTCAAGTACCTGATGCCGGTTATATTTGAGGCCGCTCAAATTATTCAAGCTAAATTGCCGGAAGTTCATTTCTGGATTCCGCTTGCTAACCAAGCTTTCCGCAGCAAAATCGAACAGGCGATCGAGAATTACGGTTTGCGGGCTACTTTGTTAGAAAATCAAACTCTGGAAATCTTGGCTGCTGCCGATCTGGCGATCGCTAAATCTGGTACTGTTAATCTGGAGCTAGCTTTGCTCGACGTTCCGCAAGTTGTAGCTTACCGCGTCAGTCCGATTACGGCGGTTATTGCTCGCCACGTGCTGAAATTTTCGATTCCTTTTATGTCTCCGCCCAATTTGGTGCAAATGAAGCCGATCGTCCCGGAGTTGCTGCAAGACGAGGCGACTGCAGAAAATATAGTGAATCACGCACTGGAATTGCTGCAAAATGCCGATCGACGCCAGCAAACTTTGGCAGGTTATCGGGAAATGCGGGAAAGTCTCGGAGATGTGGGTGTATGCGATCGGGCCGCTGCGGAAATAATGAAAAATGTCAAATTAAATACAGCTTCTTAAAGCATTTGTTGTATTTAAAAGTTATGTATAAACCCGGTTCCTTTGTGGCTGGCTGGTGGACAAACCCACGATTTATTACCAAAAACGCGGTTGATTTCCTTAATTTCTATTAAAGCAACTTTTTTATTGAAATGTTATGCCAAGCAATCGGAAAAAGCGACCGATCGCTGTTGATTTATTTGCAGGTGCGGGCGGCATGACTCTGGGCTTTGAACAAGCAGGTTTTGATGTACTTGCATCAGTCGAAATTGACCCTATTCACTGCGCCACACACGAGTTTAATTTCCCGCTGTGTTCTATTCTCTGCAAAGATGTCACAGCGCTTACGGGTTCGGAAATTCGGAAAAAATCGGCGATCGGGCGGCGCGAGATAGACGTAGTAATCAGCGGTTCGCCCTGTCAAGGATTCTCCATGATGGGCAAGCGCGATGTTGACGACCCGCGAAATTCTCTAATTTTTCACTTTCAGCGCTTAGTTTTGGAGCTAAAACCCAAGTTCTTTGTAATGGAAAATGTGCCGGGGATTGCATCAGGAGAACACAAAGAACTCCTGAATGTTTTAATTAGCTCTTTTCTGAAATGTGGGTATAAAGTAGAAGAAAATTATCAAGTTCTCAACGCCGTTAACTATGGAGTGCCGCAAGCTCGCAAACGATTGTTTTTGATTGGGTGCAAAGAAGGTTATGATCTACCCAAATACCCTCAGCAAACTACGATACTGCCGAAAATTAAAATTCCTAAACGCTATAAAAAAATTAATTTACCTGCTGTCCCGACAGTTTGGGATGCGATTGGAGATTTGCCGGATGTGGAAAAGTACAGCGAGTTGCTGCATCGAGATTGGGTAATGGCGGAGTACGGAAAGTGCAGCACTTATGCGAGTATAATGCGCGGAATTGATGCTTTGGATGATGATTATTCCTACGATCGCGAGTACGATCGACAAATCCTATCTTGTAGTTTGCGAACTAAACATTCTCAGGAATGTATAGAAAGGTTTCAGGCGGCCAAACGCGGCGAAAAAGAGCCGATCAGCCGTTTTTACAAGCTTCACCCCGACGGAGTTTGCAACACTCTCAGGGCCGGAACCGACAGGGCCAGGGGGGCTTATACTTCGCCGAGGCCGATTCACCCGATCGCCCCTCGGTGCATTACAGTCAGAGAAGCTGCGCGACTGCATTCCTATCCTGACTGGTTTAGATTTCATGTCACAAAATGGCACGGTTTTCGCCAAGTCGGAAATTCTGTACCCCCGCTATTGGCGAAAGCTGTCGCAGCGCAGATTATTAGCGCTTTGGGCGTGGAAGCAATTAAGCCGAGTCTCAAGCTGACATGGGGAGATGATTCGTTGCTTAAACTCAATTGGTCAGAAGCAGAACAATATTATATCAAAAGTTAAGAATTAGATTGACAGCGTATATGCAGGGCTACCCCCAATTAAGCGCGGGTTTAGCGTCGCCTGTATCAGCGATCGCACTTAGATCACCCGCACAAGATGTCCTGGGTAGTTAAACAAACCGGGAATGTAATCCGGCGCGCTGTGCAGTTTTTGCAAGGTAAAAGTGGGAACTATTTCGACTACTGGCCTGCAATCCAAGGCGTAGCCTCCCATACATAAAATAGCCAAATAAACATCTGGATATCAGAGGAGATTTGAGATCGTGAAAGTCTGCCGGAAAACATTTTGATAAATTTCGCTGAGTTTTGCAACAATTAGGAGTCTTTTGGAATTCTAGAGCTATTGTGTAAAAAGTGTATTTTCAGGAGACTCAAATACTATGGGTTGGTTTAAAAGACTGTTCGGACTCGAAAAGCCTGAAGCCCCGGCTGAACCGATGGCACAAGTAGTACAGCAAGCAGCACAAGCGCAATCCATCGCTCCTGCTAAAGTCGGCCCAGACGGAAATTTTGACGAAAGCGGCCTCGCGAAGCGGGTAGCTTTAGCTTTTGACGGCGATGCAGAAGTTGCTGATATCGAGACTGTTTATGTGGCTCAGCTCAGCAGCACGGTTGTTCTCAAAGGTCAAGTTCCCAGTCAGGAAATTCTCGACAAGTTGGTGGCGATCGCCTCTGCTGAAGAAGGTGCCGCAGGCGTGCAAACCGATCAGGTGACAGTTGGCTAGTTCTGCGGAACCGAAGCAGTTTCGCTCCGGGTGCTGCTCGAATTAGTCAAAAACTCGATTAAACCCGCTGCGGCGGGTTTTTTCTTGCCGTCTCCCCCCTCCAAATATTAATTTTTGTAAATAAAACGGATTCATCTCAAAAAACCGTATAATTGAATACAGAAACTAAAAAAGTTTTAGCCAAGAAAACCAACCCTGACCTGACTGCCCTTTTTATCTCCATAAATATAAGGATCAAAAAATATGAAACTAACTTATCGCGGTTCAAACTACGAGTACGACATTCCGACAGTTGATATGGTAGAAGGCGAAGTCGCGGGCAAATACCGGGGGCAAAACTGGAACTATCGGTATCCGAGACACATTCCCAACCCCAAAAAATACGGCGGCCCAAACTATACCAAAAAGCGAGATGCTCAATCGGGCGATCGGGATGTCGCAGCAGCTAACGCCCCAGGGGCGGTTAAATCTTACCCAACAGTTATGGAAGTGGCGCAAGTGCACCGGGCGAATCTTTGCAATATTCTCGATCGTAGAAAGGAAGCAGCCAAAGCCAAGGGCGATGAAACACTGCTGCGCTTGCTAGAAATTGAGTCGAGACAGATGGTGTGTTAGAGAAAAGCTTCAGAAAACAAAGCGTTTGTCAAGAGGGGGGAAATCGAGTTAAGCTCAATTTCCCCCTTTTGATGCTGTTTGTGCGATCGAATTCTCCTTTCCCCACAGCGCGCACGGCGATGTATTATTGATTTAGTTGCCCCTTAATTTTCAAACAAAACTTTATAAATTCTTGAAAACTAAGTAAGTGATCTGAATTGGCCTCAAGTCTTGCTATCAGTTGTTCAAGGTAATATTTTTCTTGTACTTCTCTCGGTTTAGATTTATGGTAAGAAAAGCTCTTGTTTGACGCAGAACTACGCTCTTTGAAAATTTCTCTAAGATAACCTTCATGAAACAAAGCTTTTGTTTTATATCCAAAAATATCCTTTGTATTTTGTTCATCTTGCACAAATTCACTCGCTAAGTCTTCGGGATTACTTGTGCTTACATCAAAATATTCGATGTATTTTTTCAAAATTGAATTATGTTGTGGATGTCTGACAAAGAACTTCCTATTGCCTAAAAACCAAGTTTCAATACAAACTTTCTGCACAATAATTTCAAGTTGGCAATTTTCCGGTAATGTTTTAAAAGGTTTATCTTTTAATTCTAACTTAATTTGAGCGTCAGCTTCTGCTTTTTTCTCTGCAACTGTAAAACGGTCTGCATCTGTAAATAGTACCAAGTAATTATATTTAGGAAAATCGTTAATTTCTTGGATAGCATTAGCAGCAACTCTGTAGCAGCTAGGAACGCCCATATCACTTTCGTAATAATAGTTATTCTTATTTACAGCATCAAAATTATCCACTTCTGTCAAGTCTGGAAGAAGTACAGATAACCACTTCTTATAAACAATCGGTTCTGTCTTCCCTTCAAATACAAAATAGAAGTTCATACTATGATTGTTTTTCTAGAATTTTGGTTAATTGAATAAATGCGTCTTGTTTAGATTTACCCAAACGATAATCTGAAGCATTACAAATGCTAATATGTCCGCCCTGTCGAGTCACAATTTTCCAATATTCATACGGAATATTATTGATAATGTAAGGGTGATGGCTTGTAGCAATAAATTGTAAGGTTTTATTTTCGTGAATCAGGTCATCAGTCAAGATGTCAATACAATTTATGCCTAAACTATTTTCAAATTCATCAATCAATATTACCGAACCTTCATTTGCCAGAAACATTTCGGCAATATGAATAATTGTACGCAACATCCCCGAAGACATCCTATTTTCTCTAATCCATTTTGGTACAGATTTCTCTTTTATAGAAATACCAGGCTGAAATTTCTCAGCAATTGATTTAGGAAATATGTCTGTTTTAAAAGGCTCAACTTTTAGATCTTCTATTTGTGGAAAAATGTCAATAAATCTTGACTTTATTTTTTCATAAATATCTAACTTGTTTTCAAAAGTCAGATATAGTTTAGTTCTAATATCCTCATCACTATTTACTATGCTGTCTAAGGTTTTGTATTTATTTTTGAGCGAGTGCAAAGATTGGTTTGAGTTTATAAGACGCCGACCGTTTATTGTATGATCGCGATATTCTATTTTATTTATAGCATCAAAGGCTTCTTTAATCACACTTTCTTCTTTCAAAATATATATCATTGATTGATGCGAAGAAAGTTTAGGCATTGGGGTATTTTTAAACGTAATTTCTTCCAAATTTCGCTTAAGAATTAAAAGCCGATCGTTTGAGGTCAATTTTTCATAAATTAAGGAATATTGTTCTCGCTCATCTTGTTTTTCTTTTTCATCATCCTCAAAACTTAGTTCATTTGTTTCAACAGTATCAAAACCACCTTCCCAAATAAATTCAGTACCGTTTACCGTAGAAAATTTGATTTTCCATTCAAACCCATTTATAGCTTTTCCATTTGCAATACGTCTTAAATCGATAATTGCACGCAGGATTTGGGTTTTGCCTGCACCTGATACACCTACTAAAAGGGTTAAGTTTGATGAAAACTTAATTTCATCAAAATCCCACTCAAAAAAATTATTTTTTAGTCTAAGTGAAATAATCTTCATAATTTAAAATGGTTTTTATTGTTCATATGACCCAACGTATTTGCATTTTTGCAATCGAGTAATATTCGGGATTCTCCTAAGCTCTACATTTTATTTATAAACCATTAAGAAGCCTTGTGTCAATACCGACTTTGGGAGACCAACTCCAGAAAAAGAAACCGGGTTTTTCACGAGTTCAAGGCTCAAATGCAGTAATTTCGTACAAAACCCGGTTTCTGATTATCACCATCACCCCTTGACACAAACCACCTGCTTCAGAGTCGCCACAACTTCCACCAAATCCGACTGCTGACTCATCACCTCATCAATCGGCTTATAAGCCCCCGGAATTTCATCTAAAAATTGCTCATCTTTCCGGCACTCAACCCCCTCAGTCTGCCGCACCAAATCATCGAGAGTGAATACATTCTTCGCTTGAGATCGAGACATCAATCGCCCCGCACCGTGACTGCAACTACAGTAACTTTCAGCATTTCCCTTCCCTTTAACAATAAAAGATTTCGCCCCCATCGAACCCGGAATAATCCCGTAATCCTGTACATCCGCGCGTACAGCACCCTTGCGAGTAACATACATATCTTCGCCAAAATGCACCTCTTTTTCCGCGTAATTGTGGTGGCAATTCACCTCTAATAATGGCTTAACAGATTTGCCACCCGCGACGTGCTTTTCCACAATTCGCTTAAACCGATTCATCATTACATCGCGATTAAAACGAGCATAATCTTGCGCCCACTGCAAATCGTGCCAGTAAGCGGCAAACTCCCGCGTACCCGCTACAAAATAAGCCAAATCTTTGTCAGCCAGATTAATTTCTGCCAGTTTAGCTAAATCTTTAGCAGTCTCGATATGCTGCTGTGCGAGCAAATTTCCAATGCCGCGAGAACCGGAATGCAGCATCAGCCAAACAAAGTTTTCAGTATCGACGCAAACCTCAATAAAATGATTGCCGCCGCCGAGGGAACCCATTTGTTTTAAGGCTTTATTGTTTTGGTGCTGCACACCTTGATGAAGTTCCTTAAACTCACCCCATTTTTGCCAGTTAGTGACAGTTTTTTCTACTTCTTTATTTTCCGCGAATCCCACGGGAATTGCGGCTTCGATATCGAGGCGGATTTGTTTGAGTTTCCCTTCTAATTTGTGAGCATTGAATGGCATTTTAATGGCAGCCATCCCGCAACCAATATCAACTCCGACAGCCGCCGGAATAATCGCTTCTTTTGTGGCAATTACTGAACCGACTAAAGCACCTTTGCCTAAATGTACATCCGGCATTAGTGCGACGTGTTTGAATACAAAGGGCAAAGATGCTACGTTTGCGGTCATCTTGGTTTCTTTTTCGCCTAGGGCGTGATTTGCCCAAGATAATACTGGTTTTGGGGCTGATATGTCTAATTTTTCGTAGGGCATTTTTGTTTAAGTTTGTTTTGCCAGTTGGGGTCTGTAGTATAAGTGTAACACGAAGACTTTCGGATGTCAAACACACTAATTCTCGTAGGGTGCGTCAGTCGGGAATTTCTTTTGGGAGTCATAGAATGTTTACTGACGCACCTTACCCACTAATTCTTGCCGCGTCAACTTAACATCAAATGCAGTACCAGTATTGTTGGTAAATCCGACACTCCGACAGGGAATGAATTCCCTGTCTCATAGCAAAAGTCCTCTCAAAGAGGACTGAAATCCCTCGCACTTCCCGTCAAAATCTACAGTCGGTTTTAACCGACATCTTGCAGCAATATCAATAAGAGGATTTTTCGTGGGGTCGGGCGGGTTTATAGAACCTATTTGCAAGCTTTAAGGCTGTTGGCGAACCCGCCCCTACGTCTAATTGAGAATGGTGCAATATCTCAGTTTTAAGCGACACTCCGACAGGGAATGAATTCCCTGTCTCATAGCTAAAGTCCTCTGAAAGAGGACTAAAATTGATCGCACTTCCCGTCAAAATCTACAGTCGGTTTTAACCGACTTTCGCTATGAGGCAGGGGTTTCAACCCCTGTCGGATTGTGGGAAAGCGAGTGAAAAGCTAACACGGCACAAGAAGCGTTTTGTATTAAAAATCCTTAAGAAATGCCTAAAGATTGAATGAATAATTTACTGTAGGGTGCCGATTCTTGTACCTTCGCCAGCGAACCAAACAACTCTTTTCCCCCGAAGATAACTAATGTCTTCTGTTGAGATTCAGGTTCTTGAGTCAGGATTTGTGAATGAACGGACAGAATGCTATCTGAATCCCAACGATAGAAATAGTGCAAGTCGCCGCAAAGCTGTTCTTTAAGATCCTTGAGAGTAGGGTAAAGTTCTTTACACGAGCGCGGTTCATGACCGCTTAAAATCAGTTCATCTGATATCTCCATTTTGTTAAGATCGATTAGATACATAAGTCCTTCATTACTGTTGATTAGAAGGCGATCGTCTGATAGGTAGCACATATAGTAGTGAAAACCGTCATCAGAATCAGGCCAAGGCCATTCGCATATTCCCATTAAATTGCACTCAGGAAAACTGAATCGGCTGATTTGTCGCTCACAATCATGTAGAACCACAAATTCGCCACCAGCAGGATGAAATTCTGGGGGCCCTGTGTCATCGGGACATGGAACTTCCACGGCGTGAATTTCTGTACCATCATCATACAGCCAATAGATTTGCTCTCCGTCCTGACCGGCAGCAGCCCAAATAGCTAAAATTTGATTTTCCGGGTGCGGGTGAAACGAGAAGGAACTCCATCCAAAAGGGTCTTTGAGCAAAAGTTTTCGCTGGATTTGCCATGAATTGGTATCGCGAATTTGAATCTCGACTTCTTGAGCTTCAATTACTTTCATGCACCAAAAACGCACGCCGTCTGCATCAAACCAGCAGTCCCGAAATCCATTCTCGTTATCCAAATAATGCTTAACAGGAGGGTTAGGTAGCTGTTCTTCAAAAACTAGCTGGTTTTCTGCTGCCACAATTGCTAAATGATTGCCATTTGCCATAATTGCTGCCAGCAAATCGCCTTTGGGGCTGATGGCTGAATGGCTAATTTCGTCGGGAAGCTGGTATTCGTATTTTGGCGACAAGTTGCGATCGACTAAAGTGACTTTTTTGCGATCGCAACTTGTCGCAATAGTCCAATCGGAATCAGTGCGTTGATTTATGGCTAAGATACCCCAGTCAATTTGTCTTTCATGTTTTGGTAAAATCAGCATAAAGATATTTCAGCGTAAATAAGCTCTATTTTAACTGAAATCTTGCAGCATTTATCGTAGGGTGCGTCAGTGTGGAATTTCTTTGGGGAGTCAGAGACTGTTTACTGACGCACCTTACCGACTAATTATCGGCGCGTTAACTTAAGATCGAATGCAGTACCGGTATTGTTTGTGAGTCCGACAGTCCGACAGGGAATTCATTCCCTGTCTCATAGCTCAAGTCCTCTGAAAGAGGACTAAAATCCCTCGCACTTCCCGTCAAAATCTACAGTCGGTTTTAACCGACAGTCCGACAGGGAATGAATTCCCTGTCTCATAGCTCAAGTCCTCTGAAAGAGGACTAAAATCCCTCGCACTTCCCGTCAAAATCTACAGTCGGTTTTAACCGACTTTCGCTATGAGGCAGGGGTTTCAACCCCTGTCGGATTGTGGGAAAGCGAGTGAAAAGCTAACACGGCACAAGAAGCGTTTTGTATCGAAAATCCTTAAGAAATGCCTAAAGATTCGATAAATAATTTACTGTAGGGTGCGGATTGTTGTACCTTCGCCAGCGAACCAAACAACTCTTTTCCCCCGAAGATAACTAATGTCTTTTGTTTGGAGTTAAGTTCTTGACTCGGCAGTTGTGAGTGAACGGACAGAATGCTATCTGAATCGCAACGATAGAAATAGTGCAAGTCGCCGCAAATCTCTTCTTTAAGATCGAGGGTAGGGTAAAGTTCTTTACAAGAACGCGGTTCGTGACCGCTTAAAATCACTTCCTCTGATACTTCCATTTTGTTAATATCGATAATGTGCATTCTCCCTTCATCAGTTTTAACTAGAACGCAATCGTCTGAAAGATAGCACATATAGCAGTCAAAACCGACTCCCCAATCAGGTCCAGGCCATTCGCATATTCCCAGCAGATTGCAGTCAGGAAAACTGAATCGGCTGATTTTTAGATTACAATCATGTACAACCAGAAATTCGCTACCAGCAGGATGAAATTCTGGAGGCCCTGTGTCATAAGGACAGGGAACCTCCACGGCATGAATTTTCGTACCATCATCATACAGCCAGTAGATTTGCTGTCCGTCCTGACCGGCAGCAACCCACATAGCTAAAATTTGATTTTCCGGGTGCGGGTGAAACCAGGAGAAACTCGACCCAAAAGGGTCTTCGAGCAAAAGTTGTCGCTGGATTTGCCACGAATTGGTATCGCGAATTTGAATTTCAATTTCCGCGCATTCGATTGCTTTGATGCACCAAAAACGCAAGCCGTCTGCATCAAACCAGCAATCCTGAAATCCATTGTCATTATGCAATAAATACTTAGCAGGAGGGTTAGGTAGCTGTTCTTCAAAAACTAGCTGGTTTTCTGCTGTTACAATTGCTAAGTGATTGCCATTTGCCATAATTGCTGCCAGCAAATCGCCTTTGGGACTAATGGCTAAACAGCTAATTTCGTCGGGAAGCAGGTATTCGTATTTTGGCGACAAGTTGCGATCGCATACAGTGACCTTTTGACCGCAACTTATCGCCATAGCCCACTCGGAATTAGTGGTTTGATTTATAGCCAAAATCCCGCAGTCAATTTGTCTTTCGTGTTTTGGTGAAATCCGCATAAAAATATTTAGATATCTTGCGTAGATAGACTTTATTTTAACTAAAATTTTGCACCATTTATCGTAGGGTGCGTCAGTCGGGAATTGCTTTGGGGAGTCAGAGACTGTTTACTGACGCACCTTACCGACTAATTATCGGCGCGTCAACTTCACATCAAATGCAGTACCAGTATTGTTGGTAAATCCGACAGTCCGACAGGGAATTAATTCCCTGTCTCATAGCAAAAGTCCTCTAAAAGAGGACTGAAATAGATCGTATTTTTCCTCAAAATCTACAGTCGGTTTTAACCGACTTTCGCTATGAGGCAGGGGTTTAAACCCCTGCCGGATTGCGGGAAAGTGCGTATTTGCTGGCACTAAATTATTACAAATTCGGAGTCTTACTCCCCGCCTTCTGTACAGGAATAGCAACCGCCTGCGGTTTCTTCTTCGCTGCAAACATCCCAAAGAAGTCGTGCAGCAAAATGTAAAAACACGGAATAATAAACAGCGTCAGCAAAGTTGCCAGCGACAAACCGGAAAACACCACAACCCCCAAAGGTTGCAAGAATTCCGAACCGTCTCCAATGCCCAAAGCTAGGGGAAATAAACCCAAAACTGTGGTAATAGTTGTCATCAAAATCGGACGCAAGCGCTGAGGTGCCGCCCTGAGAATTGCTGTGGCGCGATCGACCTTTTCATCTTCGAGAATTTGGTTCGCCAACTCCACCATAATAATCGCATTATTTACCACAATTCCCACCAGCAAAATCGCCCCCACAATCACCGTTGCGCCGATCGCAGTTTTAGTCGCATACAACCCGAAAATCCCCCCAGCCAAAGCCAGCGGCACCGTTAACATAATCACCAGCGGATCGACAAGCGAATTGTACTGCACCGCCATTACCACAAATACCAAAAACGCCGCCAAAGAGCCCAAAACAATCAGCGAACTTTGCAATTCCCGGTTAGTTTCCGCCGCCGAACTCGGTATAACTCGCACTCCCTGTGGCAATTTGATTTCCGACAAAACTGCATCCACTTGTTTCAAAGCATCGCCCAAACTCGCGCCCTTATTAATATTCCCAGCAATCATGAAAACTTGGCGCTGGTTAAGCCTTTGAATTTCCCCAGGCGCTTTTCCCAGTTCAATATTAGCCACATCGCTCAAGCGGATAATGCTGTTATCCCTAGCAGTTAAAGGAATAAATTTTAGTTCCGAAATCGATTGGACAGAATCGCGATCGAACTGTACCCGCACATCAACCAAACGGTTTCCCCGCTGCAATTGCGTGGGAACCGAACCTTGAATTGCTGTCTGAATCGCCTCTCCAATTTGCCTCGCATTCAATCCGTAGATTTCCGCTTGTTCCCAGTTGGGGCGAATATGCACTTCCGTCTGCTGCGGGTCTCCATCCGGGCGAAAACGAGCTAATTTTACCTTCTTATCCAAAGTTCCCAATATCTCGCGGCCGGCTTGCTGCAATATTTGTTCGTTTTCGCCCTGAAGCAGGATATCAATTTCAGCGCCGCGCACTGGCGAATTAGTTAAAACCAAACCCCGCACATTTTCTGGATTCAGCCGCAAACGAGTATTTTTTGGCAAATCAATTTTATTCAATTCTTGCGTAACTCGCTCCACAAAAGCCAATGTATTGGTGCCAGGTTTCAGCGTAATGTTGCAGCCGCCGCGCAGCAAATTTTCTACCGTATTGTTGCCGAACAACAGCCCGCCCACTGTCGTCAAAGTGTATTGAGTTTCTGGTTGGCTGAGGATAATTTTCTCAGCTTCTGCCATGATTTTTTGGTTGGTTGCCAAATTTGTGCCGGCGGGAAACAAAGCAAACAATCTCGCTTGACCGGTATTAATTCTCGGTAATATTTCCTGGGGAATTTGACCAGCCATCAGCCAACTGCCGCCACCCAATCCAATAATCGCTACTGCAATGATAATCAACCGCCACCGCACTATGCCCGATAAAAATTTACCGTAACCGGCGGTAGCATTGGTAAAAGCTCGATCGAATGCGCGCAGCGGCCAAAAGTTGCTCAAACCGCTGGATACCCGCAGCGCTAGCAGTCGAGAAGCCATCATCGGTACAACTGTCAATCCGACAATCAGAGAGGCGGCGACGGAAAAGGTGATGGTGAGAATTAATTCGTTGAAAAGTAAGGAAACTAAGCCGCCTATTAGCAAAAATGGCAGTACGGCAACTAAGTTAGTGATGGTGGAAGCAAATAAAGCTGATTCTAATTCTTGGCTGCTTTTTTCTGCTTGCTGCATCAACTGCTTGTTACTTAAGCGCTGCTTGCCGTTGGCACTGTTTTTATTGCTGGTTCCTTCGACAATATTCTCCAGCATGACGATCGAGTTATCGACCACAATTCCCACGCCCAGTGCCAAACCGCCCAAACTGAAGACGTTGAGAGATAGGTGAAAAACTCCCATCAGAATAATCGCCATTAAAGTTGCGAGGGGAATTGCCAGCACAATAATCAAAGTTTGGCGCAGGGAAGCGAGGAACAGCAATACAGATGCCCCGGCTAAAACAGCCCCGGTTAAACCAGAAAATACGACGTTGCTAATAGAATCGCGGATGAACTTAGACTCATCAAAAGTATTGACTATAGTCGTGCCTTCGGGAATGAGCCCGGATTCTTTTAATTCTTCTAGCCGCTTTTTGATGCCGTCTACAACGGAGATAGTATTAGCATCCGGCTGCTTTTGAATGGTAATTTTTACGGCGGCTTTCTGATTGAGAAATACTTTAACTCGTTCTTCTTCTGTACCGTCAATTACCTGAGCAAAATCACGCAAAAAAACTCGTTTTGGCGGATTGGAACCCGATGCTTGAAACGAAATTTCCTGAATTTCTTTCGCATTCTTAAATCGCCCGACGGTACGGGTTAAAGGTTCCGCTGCTTCTTGCCGCAGCCGGCCGCCCGAAGTGTCGAGATTGCGGGATTCGAGGGCTGATAAAACGTCGGAAATACTGACCCCTAAAGATTGCAAGCGATTTAAGTCAATATTTACTTGAATTTCTTCTTGCACGCCGCCGGCCACGTCAACTGCTGCTACTCCTGGAATTACGTTTAGTTCTCTGGATAATTCTTCGTCGGCAAATACGCGCAAATCAACTCCTTGCAGGGAGTCGGAAGTGAGGGCAAATTCGTAAATCGGCTGCTGGGAAGGGTCAACTTTGAAGAGAGTGGGCGATTCTACTGTATCGGGAAGTCGGTTGCGGATGCGGTTGACAGCCGCAGTGGCGTCGTTGAGGGCCTGGTCGATGTTTCCCCCCGGTTTGAAGAATAAATCGACGCTGACTTGTCCTTCGCGAGTCCGGGAGAAAACTTGCATGACGCCTTCAGTGGCGGAAAGTCCTTGTTCGAGGGGGCGGGTAACTTCGTCTATTGCTACTTCTGGGGAGACGCCGGGGGCGTTTAAGCGCACGCCGATGCGGGGATATGTGATGGATGGTAGCAAGTCAACGGGCAGTTGGGTGATGTAAAACAAGCCCACGATTATAATAGCAAGTGTCAGCATGAGGGTGCCGATGTGGCGGCGAATGGCGGTCGCGCTAATACTGAATCCGGTTTTGTCGGGAGTCATTCGATTTTAGATTTTAGATTTTAGATTAAAGAATTGAAAAGTTTACCCCGTCACTCAGCCTGCAAAGGAATGAATCGCGGGGCGGGCGACTAAATTGTTTTCGGTCAGGCTTTATTGTGTATCGGGAGTGAGAGAATATTTACGCTCCGCACCTGACAAGTAGTATAATAAATTTTAATAAATTGTGAAAAATGTTTTTTTGAATATTCCTTTAGAGGTAGTCGATCGCCCAAAACGCTGATTGCCAGAAATTGCAAGGGGCTTTTGAATCTCTGTAAGTTATCGCCATCAGGAACAGGCAAGATGCCTGTTCCACAAGAAAGTTTATTTGTTGTGGAATAGGCATCTTGCCTGTTCCTAAAGTCTTCTTCCCTTCTCCCTCTTCTTTCTTCCTTCTTCCTTCTTCCTTCTTCCTGACATCCGTTACATCCGTAATCAGGAACAGGCAAGATGCCTGTTCCACAAGAAAGTTTATTTGTTGTGGAATAGGCATCTTGCCTGTTCCTAAAGT
>NZ_JAUBTI010000014.1:100209-111970 GCF_036702415.1 Microcoleus sp. D3_18a_C4
CTTCTTCCCTTTTCTCTCTTCCTTCATTTACTGTACTTGAGAGCCGTGGGCGCGGGGGTCGGAGCTACTTGTTTTCACAGGCCCTGTGGGGGGAGTAAAATTAGAAACTTGACCGCCTGCTTGGGCGTGTGGCAGAGGTTTTCCTGCAATTAAAGCTTCTAAGTTAGCTTCCATAATACTGCGCGGCATTTCGCCCATCGTTTCAGCAACGGCGCTGCCTTTATCGTTCAAATAGACAAAGTGCGGAATGCCATCTACTCGATATTTTGTGATTTCTGGCAGCCATTTGTCATTGTCTACATTCAGCATCACAAAATTCATCGGTTCGGCGTATTTCTGTTTGATTTCGCTCAGATCCTTAGCCATTGCCTGACAGCTACCGCACCAATTAGCATAAAATTCCATCAGTGTCGGTTTGCCATTTACCAAAGCTGTTTCTAATGGCGTTGAAGCTTTTGCCATGTCGGTGAGACTGCTTGACGGCGTTTGGGTTTGCAGCCCGAAGAAGATTGATATTGAAAGGGCGATCGCTGTTAACACGATCAATAAGTTTCTGAGGCGCGTGGCGACTTTTGTTTCGGGATTTTTTGCGGCGGGGGCGACAGTTGAGTTGGGCGAATTCTGGGTCATAAAATATATTGCGGTTTTATTTCTATGTTTGTATCTTAAATAATAGATTCAGATTATAGCACATTTTGAGATAATCAGACCAATCTCATAAAATTTTTTGAAGAAGCCAGAATTAGGCCAAGTGCGCTAAAACATAAGATAACAAAGATTGTTTGTAAATTACCGAGGACTTGCAGGGTGAAAAAACGGGTAACACTGACGTTTCCCCAACGATCGATCCAAATGCCTGTCACCTATCGACTGGCAAAGGATTTTAATGTTGCAGCCAACATTATCCGCGCTCAGGTGGCTCCGAATCAAGTGGGCAAACTGGTGCTAGAGTTATCAGGGGACATCGACCAACTAGAAGCGGCGATCGACTGGATGCGATCGCAAAATATCGGCGTTTCCCTAGCCAGTCGGGAAATACTCATAGACGAAGATATCTGCGTTGACTGCGGTTTGTGTACGGGAGTTTGCCCGACAGAAGCCTTGACCCTTGACCCAGAAAGCTTTAAACTAAGTTTTGCTCGATCGCGGTGTATCGTTTGCGAGCAGTGCATCCCTACTTGTCCGGTGCAAGCTATTTCTACTAACCTCTAGGCCCTGTACAAACTCATCGGGAGCATCATCTTTTTTTTGCCTGGTTCTCCTAATGGTGCGATTGGATGAAAAAAAACTCTTGGGTTTCCCTAACTCTACTTTTTGTTACTTATTTCACTTTTGGCTGGAAATTATCTGAGTTTGATGTTCCCCCGCACCTGACTTGGTTTCTAGCCATAGCTTCAATTTTATTATTTGCTGTCGCCTTGTCGTTCCCTCTGAGAGACATAAAAGCCTTAATTTTGCGGTGGTTTTCGAGTGATATCGGTGCTTTTCTTTCTATTATTGTAGGAGCTTTTGTGGCAGTGGTAGTTTTTGCTTGGCTGCACCTTTTTGCTACTTGTTTACTCTTGATTTCAGCCGGAGCTTTGGCAAGACTCGATATTCAAATGTCTGGTTGGAAGAATTGGCGGGCTTTTGCGGTATTAGCTACCATTTCTTTAACAGGTGTGGGGTTGGGCGGAGCGATCGAGTTTTGGTCAAGGACAGGCAAGCTTGTATTCTCTTAATGAGGAACGGGAAATTCATCCAACCAAATTCTATAACTCGCAACGGATATGTAGCCCAAAACTATCAGCTCGCCCATCAATAAATACAGCTTATTTTTTTTCAATCCCCCACCCCCGGATTAATTCCCCGTTCCGCGCATCATAGTAGTTTTCCAGCCTCGTGAGGTAAAGCTTCTCAATTGCCGATTCCCCGTTGCGCGTTACTAATTCCCAATTACTGATTACCAATTACTAATTACCGACACACCGGGAGTGGAACTGAAAACCCCTAGGGCAGTATTGAGGTGGAGGGACTGTTGCTCAAAATGTTATTCCCAAGAGCCCGCAAGTCCCGCAGCCAAAAACTCATCCCAATAAAAAAGCAGCTTTAGGGAGCTGCTCGTCAGAATGCATGAGGTATTGTTTTTAGAATAGGACAGATTAAATTCGATCGGTGCTGGGTTACATTTTTTGATACGGGAGAGTTGATGAGGGAATGGACGATCGTAAAATCGTCACATAGCAGGGTAGCATTGATGCTAAATTTCCCGACAATCAAGTTAGCGTTTAACTGTCCTTGCGCCCTACAGCCCTTCAGCGGTGGGGCCATTTTATTTTTAGGGAAAACTCAATAGCCGACTTTAACGCATTAGATGAGTCTGCCATTAGTTCTTGTATAAAATCTCCGCATCGCCACATCCTCATACCATTTTAGATTTTAGATTTTAGATTTTAGATTTTGGGAATGACAGATTAAGCTGGTGGTTTGGAGCTTGCGTAGGGTTGCATTATTTTTGGGAACTAATACCAAAAGTCCTCAGAAACCTGTTAAGCTGTTGTGCATTTAAATTGAATGTCAAAAAATAATCTAAGCTTTGTGGGGAGTAGGGGTTGGGCCTAAGAGCCCGCCCTAAATATGCAATTTAAATGCGTGACAGCTTATTTTCTCAGCAACCCGGTTTCTGAATGTATCAATTGAGATCGGGCCCGGTTTCTGGTTTGATAACTTTTTGGATTTCCTCGATCGCCCTAGTCGCCACTGCTTCAGGCCTTTCACCCACACCAGCATAGACTCGGACATCTGCTTGAGTGTAGAAACGCTCTCGCTCTTTCAAAAGGCTTTGCAGCTTAGATTTGATCTCGCCCTCCTGCAGTAGGGGTCGAGCGGTGTCCGAACGCAGTCGATCGTACAGTTGATCAACAGGCACATCCAGCCAAACTACTACACCGTAGTGCAAGTAACCCCAATTCATCGATCGCGTCACAATGCCGCCGCCCGTAGCCACAACCGAATTTTGATACGCAGACAACTCACCGAGCACTTTAGTTTCTAGTTCCCGAAAAGCCTCTTCCCCTTCTCGATCGAAAATCTCAGCAATTGACTGATTAGCAACTCGAACAATTAGTTCATCAGTATCAAAAAAACGGTATTTTAATTTTTTCGCCAAAATCCGCCCCACCGTTGTTTTTCCCGCACCCATCATCCCGACAAGATAGATATTTACTCCCCTCAACCCATCCACTGCCAAATCCTCCGATATTTTTCTATTTTTTCAGGTTAATCGATCGGCCACTGGGGCGATCGTCGTCCTCAAACTCATCACCCTCATCCAATCCCCAATCCTCATCTGCTTCTGCAAGAGGATTTATTGGTGTTTCATCAGCGGGTTTAGGTATCGCCTCTTGCGGGGGAACGATCACCCGATACTCTGCATCGTATACAGCCTCAGTTTGCCCCACCCCAGACTGACTCGGATCTCGATAGCCGTAAGAATATACTGAGCCAGCCCAAGACTTGCTTTTCGGTTCCTGCTGAGCTTCGTAAGCCCGTGGATTTGCCACTGGAACATCATTTACCTGCGGTCGATCGGGAAAATCGCGATCGTCCCCCCAATCGTCATCGCCCCCTTGAGAACCCGATTTTGAGCCATCTGAGACCCAATCATCCTCATCGTCTGCCGCTGCATAAGTCCCCGGTTGAGCGTAATCCTTCGCCCCATCCGGGTTCGGAGTATCTTGCAGGAAAGTCCCGGCTCTGTAACCCGCCGATGTGCCGTACTCAGTTCGGTAGGAACCAGCAGCCTGAGTTTGGCTATTTTCCCTATTCATATCCGGGTCAATTCCCTGTTTTCTAGGAGGGGGAGGTGGCGTGTAAGGCGTTCTCATGTCCTCTGGGAAAGTATCGGGACGGCTGCGACTGGATCTGCCGGCGCGGTCTGCCGTTAGAGATAGATAATTTGAAAAAGCGAGCAAACCAGAAATCAATAAAGATGTGAGAGATCCCACCGCCATGCTCAGCAAAATCCAGATAGATAAGGGCACAGCAGGCGATCGAACTCCCAAAAACACCAGCGATAATGCCGGATCCACATTTTGCAGGGCAAAAATAGTCAGCCCTACCACAATTACTAGCAAAAATACAGGTCGCATATCAAAATTTAATTTGTAATTTGTAAATCATTAATAACTAATAACTAATGACTAATGACTAATGACTAATTATTACTCCTCTTCCTTCCAGCGTTTGAGAGGAACGCAATCAATTCCCAACTGGTCTAAAGCGCGAGCCACCACAAAGTCTACCAAATCTTCAATAGTTTGCGGATTGTGATACCAAGCGGGAATCGCTGGTACAATTCTAGCTCCAGCTTCCGCCAAGGTAGTCAAATTCCGCAGGTGAATCAAGCTAAAAGGCGTTTCGCGAGGCACAAGTACCAATTTTCGCCCTTCCTTGAGCTGAACGTCTGCCGCTCTTTCGAGCAAATCCGAGCTCAAGCCAGCCGCCAATTTCCCCAGCGTACTCATGCTACAGGGAATAATCATCATCCCTTGGGTGCGAAACGAGCCACTAGCAATATTAGCACCGACATCTTGCCAGGGATGACACCGAAGTTTACCCATTGTGGCTACTCCTGCTTGTTCCCGCCAGAATTCCTCTTGAAGCGTGGGTTCGGCGGGCATTCGGGTGTTCTGTTCGCTTTGCCAAACCATGTAAGTAGACTTGGAAGCGACCAGTTCGATCGCGCGATCGGCTTCCAAGAGATATTTTAGGGTTCGCACCGCGTAAATCAGTCCCGATGCACCGGTAACTCCTACAATTAGAGGTTGGGCGGGGACTGAAACAGAATTAGTCATGGGCAATTATCCAGCAATAAGCTCACTAATTATAGCGCGATAGGTGCTAATAACAGCCACAACACTCATCAATCAATTCAATGATTGCGTGGCGCTCGCTCTTAATAACAATAAAAGGCGAAACCTATAGCCACCTGCAACACCCCCGGATACTACAAGAAAGTATGCGACTGCGCTCGCCAGGATTATCATTACCCTATTCTTCGTTAACAAAAACAAAGGCTAACTGCGATCGCCAGAGCTCCCGATCCCAGCCCCATCTTACATCCTGATAGCCGCGCGACCAACTCGGTGTCACAATAGAACTACTAACTTTACTTTATTAACATCAGGGGAGGCAGACAATGTTCTTAAGATACGAAGATATCGAAATAGTGCAATTAGACATTACCTCCCGATGTAATGCCGGTTGTCCTCAGTGTCCGCGCACGGGGAACCCTATTTTGCCAATGACAGAATTGACAATAGCAGATATTAAGAGAATCTTCCCTAAAGAATTCTGCTCTCAGTTGTCTTGGATTTACCTGTGCGGCAACTTTGGGGATGCGATGGTGAGTAATACCACTCTCCCGGCGCTAAAGTATTTTCACAAAATGGGAGTCAATTACCTTTGGATGTACACCAATGGTAGCGGACGCAGCCCTGATTGGTGGCGACAACTGGCCAAAATTTTGAATCAACCAGACGATCGCGTTATTTTTGCCATCGATGGATTAGCGGATACCAACCACCTCTACCGTCGCAATACAAACTGGAACCGGATTATGGAATCCGTCGAGGCCTTTATTGGCGCCGGTGGCCAAGCAGAGTGGCAATATTTAGTCTTTGAACACAATCAACACCAAGTCGAAGAAGCTCGCGCTTTAGCCCGTAGACTGGGGTTTATTAAATTTCAAGCTAAAGCAACGTCTCGCTTTGCGCTGTCAGAGGTTGATGAAGTCGGAGAAAAGGAGGAGGCGATCGCAGAGGTGGACTCCCAGACGCAGGAAAAGCGCGATCGTTCTACCCCCATCACCCTAGAAAAAGCAGCTCTCAATTTTCACCGACAAGCTGAAGATTATTTAGCGGAAAAAAATTTAGAACAAGCATTTTTAGCTTGTCAAAAAGCACTTGAGATTCAGTCAAACTTTGCCGTCGCTCACAAAACATTAGGCAATCTGCTACAGCTCACAGACTGTCTGGAGGAAGCGATGAACTCCTATAAAACTGCCCTAGAAATTCAGCCAGAATTTGCCGAAGTTTAGGCAAATATGGGCAGCGTTTATGCTTCTAAAAAACAATGGGAACCCGCAATTTCTCACTATCAAAAAGCGCTGGAAATTCGACCAAATTTTTCAGGAGTGTATCGAAATTTAGCCAAAGTTTGGACACAATTAGGTAAAATAGAAGAAGCAAATGAAGCTTTTCAGCAAGCCGTTAAACTCCAACTCGCTCAAGAAATTGCTCCGGCTAAAGCTGCTAAAGCGAACAAAGAAAGCTCCGTAGAACTCAAGCCGGCTTCCTTACCCCAGTATCAAAATCCAGAAATCCCCAACTTTCGCAAAGCCGTCCAAGAATATGGAGGATTAGAAAATTATTTTCAGGGCATTGAAATTAACTGCCAGTCGCAAAAGAAAGCTGAAATTTACGTTAGTTTTGACGCTGAACTGTGGCCCTGCTGCTATACAGCTCAGACCAAATACGCTCATTACAGCGACACTTATATGACCCAGGCGATCGCTCTGTTTGAAAAATATGGGCAAGGATTTAACAACCTCCGCAGCAAATCTATCAAAGAAGTGCTAGAAAATGTTTGGTATCAAAAAGACTTAGCCAAAAGCTGGTCTTGTTCGGAGAGACTAGAAATATGCGCCTTGGTGTGCGGGAAAGCCTTCCACCCCACCTCCTCACAGATGCTCTAGATCCTTCACTGACTCGAGTCCAGAAACCTGATTTTTTGGGAAAGTATCGAATTTTAGCACCGCAATATTTGCAAAAAAACCTGATTTTTCTTGAAGCGGACTTCAGAAACCGGGTTTCATCAAGAAACCCGGTTTCTGAACAGCAGACGTTTGTTAGAAACAGGCGAGAGTTGGAAACTGGCGACGCACCCTACCTTTACTGTTAGCTATCAACTATCAACTATCAACTATCAACTAACTACTCATCATCATCAAAAGCTTGACTGCCGCCACCAACTGCAACTAAATCAATTTGCTGGCGGTAGTAATCCACACTCTTGACTTGAACTTCTACCCGATCGCCCAAACGGTACTGATTGCGGTTTTTGCGGCCCACCAGAGTTTGCTGGCGCGATCGATATTCGTACCAGTCATCCTTGAGCGAAGAAACGTGCACCAATCCCTCAACACGCAGAATATCGCTCTCCGGCGGCCGCACCTCAATTTCCACAAAGAAACCGTAAGACTGCACGCCTGTAATCAAACCCTGGAAAGTTTGGCCGGTGCGTTCTTTCATCAATCCGGTTTTCTTCAATCCCTGCAAATCGCTTTCGGCATCCTCAGCAACTCTTTCGCGTTCGGTTAGGTGTACTACTACCGATGCGAACTCGGTCTCAAATTCGTGGTGCAAATCTGGGGGGAGAACATTCCAAGTAATTTGACCGTGACAGGAGGAATGGTGCAAGTCAACTTTTTCCTTAGCCCGTGTTGTGCGACTGCTGCGGCCTTGCTCGAACACCGCTTGCAACACCCGCAGCACCAGCAAATCGGCGTAGCGGGAAAGCGGCGAAGTGCAGCGCGTGTAACCCTCTGACAGCCCCAAACCGAAGTGCGGCTTGGGAGTTGTGCTGTAAACAGCGGGCTTCATGGTGTCTTCTAGCAGGTAGGTGAGAACTCTTTCGGACTTAAGGCCGGCAAACTGCTGGGTAAATCGCTGAAAGTCCAAGGGCAAAACTTCTTCTTCGGTTTCGAGATACAGTTCGCCTCCGAGGTTGTTGGAGAGTTTGATGAACTCTTGAATGTCGGCCGGGTCTGGCATCGGCTGGACGCGGTAAATTGCTGGGACTCCCAAGGCTTGCAGGTGAGTGGCGACGGCTTGGTTGGCAAGTACCATCAACTCGGAGACAGCCGACTGGGCGGGGGGAGCCGTTGCAAAAGCTCCTAATTCGCCTTCGTCGTCGAAGTGAGAGTTAGCGTCGGGCAAATTTAGTTCAAAAGCTCCTCGCTTGAGCCTTGTCTGTCTGGCAGCCTGTGAGGCGGCACCGAGTTGATCTAGGAAAGGACGGAGGGCGGAGGATAAAGGGTGCTCTTCGGCATCGCCTGGTTCGAGAATTGCTTGAGCTTGCTCGTAGGTGAGGTGGTAGTCAATTTGAATGACGCTGGTTTGAATCTCGTATTCTAGCAGTTCTCCTGATTGGTCGAGGGTGAGCAGTATGCTGAAGGCCAGCCGTTCGCTGTCTGGCAGGAGGGAGCAGCGCTCGTTGAGGGTTTCTGGCAGTACGGCGATGATTTTTTCCCCCAGATGGGCGGCGGTGCCTCGCTTGCGGGCTTCGCGGTCGATCGGGGTTTCTGGCTGCACGTACTCGGCGGCATCGCTGACGTGGATTCCTATTTGCCAGCGGCCGGGCTTCAGGGTTTCGATCGACAAAGCGCGTTCTACTGGCGGATCGGACAGGAATGATGTCGGGTCAAACTCGTTTTCGCCTCCTCCTTCGGACAGATTTTCCTCCTGGGATCGAGGGGTATCGTTTTCGCTGTTGCTTGTTCCCGGTTCGTTTTTGCTGAAGCTAACAGTCAGAACGTTACGCAAATCTAGGCGTTTTTTGATGTCGGTTTTTTTGACTTTGCTGGGCAAATTTTCGGCTGCTTTGATGACGGCGGCGGGGAACGATCGCGGCAAGTCGTGTTTGCAGCATACGATGTCGAGGTCGTCAGCGGCTTCGGCGTCGGAACCGAGTACCTGTACTACTTTGCCGACTGGGCGATGGGTGCCGAGGGGGTAGCGTTTGACTTCGACGTGTACTAGGTGGTCGATCGCCTCTTGGAGATTTGTGCCATTTGCGAGCAAGTCTAGTTCAAACAACAGGCGATCGTCCAGGGGGATTGCTCTGTAGCTGACGCGGCCGGTGGGGGTGGCGGTTTGCTTGACTCGCGCCAGTACCGAGGGGTTGGCGCGTTCGAGGATGAGCATGACTTCGCCTTCGGGCGATCGGCGGCGGCTACCTTCTTTGATGATTTTGACTAAGACTCGATCGCCATTCCAAGCTGTCGAGAGGTGACTTTCCCGCACATAAACGTCTTCTGAGCCTTCGGCGTCTTGAATTGCAAAGCAAAATCCTTTGCTCGAACAGCGCAGTTTTGCTTCTACTACGTCGTCTTCAGCTACTCGGCGATAGCGGCCTTTGTCTTTGACTAATATGCCAATTTTCTCTAGAGCTTCTAATGCGATTTGAAGTTTGAGTTGACTGGTGGCGTCATTGCAGTCGAGTTTTTTCTCCAATGCTTTAGGAGCCACTAATTTGTCTTCTGTAAAATTTGCCAGCAGTGCAGCGATAGAAAATTCCATGTAGCGATCGATCCTCTTGTTTCCAGCAATTAGTCTAAATTTTGGCGAAATCAGCCGCACCCCCTCGGGCCCTCGCAGTGCCTGCTTCCCAACAAATGCGCGGGTTGATAGGTGGAGACGCGAGCACAGCCACCTTGTTTCATCGCGAGGTTTTTTTGAGATTCTCTCCCGACACCGGCTTGGTGCTAATTGTCTGCTGTCTGTCTTGAACTGACTGCTGACGGTGCAGACAACTGTCCCGCACGCTATTCCCCAATACAATTTTTTAGCGTTGGTTTGTTTGCTTTTAGGTCAGCAGCGCCGAGCACTTCGCAAATTAGAAAGCCCCTGTCGGTTCTTAAAAGATGGCTCGATACTGAAAGCGACGGCTTGAGTCGAGGATGGGCCGATGGAGCGATGGAGACGGATAAAATTTGCATTTCTTCCTTCTGCCTTGTTCCTTCTGCCTTGTTCCTTCTTCCTTTTGAAGTGCCTCTTGCTTCTTGCTTTAGCAAAGAATTTACCGGATCTTTAAGGCAAAATTGCTAGTAGCTCGCTGCTGCGATGCCCTTGTTTTTGTGCACGCGATCAGTCCTTGCGGACGGAGGTGCAACGAGCGGGTCGGGAGCAATCTGTGCTGTAGAAAGTGCAGGTACGCAAACCGGAGACTTTTACTACTTTTGCTTAGTTGCTGTGCCATCTCCTATAGGTAGAAATGACGCCCGGTGCTTGTTAGCTTAAACTGCCGGATGTGGGATGGGGTTTAGTGGCGTGAAAGGTTGCGCGGATGATTCACCTTTAATTTATTGTATGTTGAATAGGTGCTTTCAGAAAATTGTTTTCTCTGGGCTGTTGTTGAGCCAAGCCTGACCAGGGGTAATTTTTAAAATTTTCGCGATCTCTCGGACGATCGAGCTTGGCTTTAGTCGCTTTCTGTTAAGCTGTTGGGCATTTCAATTGTCTTTTTGGGCGGGCGTGACCGAAAGCATCCAGGATACAAGCCCCCGGATTGATCCGTCCAGAAATAAAAAACCTGTATCCGATAAAGGAGCCCCCGAATTTATCCGTGGGGTCAATGCTTAAATCTAAAATCTAAAATCTAAAATCTAAAATCGATTGACGCCCAACCCCTACTCCCCACAAGAATTTCATCAAACTTGTCTGTAACAATTAGATGTACCTGGGCTTACACGATCGCCCTCACGTTTTCAAGAAATGTTGAAGAATCAAGCAACTAAGGCGTGGTTGTGTACTAAACTTAAGTCACAAGCCCCTTCTGGTTTCGGGGTCAAAAAATTATGTTTGCTGAATTTCGCGCCCTTTATCCCGCTGGACAGTTAATTTGTGAGTTGCTGACTGTTCATCACGGTAAGTTTGTTGTTCGCTGTCTGGTTCAGGTTGACGGCCAAACTCTGGCTACGGCTATGTCGGCTGCTGAGTCTGTTGAGGATGCTGAAGACCGCGCCCGGTTGCGAGCGATCGCTGTTCTTGGATCTGCTGCGCCCGATCGTGCGATCGCGAGTGTTGCTGCTGTTCCCTCTCCTCCTGCTGTTCCCCCGGTTGCTGCTGTTCCCCCTCCTCCTGCTGTTCCCTCTCCTCCTGCTGTTTCCCCGGTTGCTGCTGTTCCCCCTCCCCCTCCTCCTGCTGTTCCGGTTCCTGTTGGGCCGACAAGTGTTCCTCTTCCGGTTCTCGAAATGCCTGTTGCCGACAAATTGCCTGAAACACATCAAAGCAATTTTGTCAAGACTGAAGCGAAATTAAATGAAGAGCCGATCGCACCTGTACCGGCACCGCTGCCTCCAACGGTCGATCGCGTCGAGGCTACTGGATTTGTACCGAAGCAGTTAGACTCGGACGCTTGGCTTTCTTCTAGCTACGGCGAACCACTTCAGGAACTGGATGTGCCGACTACTAGCCAAAGTGAACTGCTACAGGGTGCGGCCGAACTCCGGGAATTGCAACCGATCGCAGTGGGAATCCCCAGCGATGCGATCGAGGATAATTCTGATACGATCGCCCAAATAGACGCCATCCTCAAACGCCTGCGATGGAAAAAACCACAGGAAACCCAGTGTCTCGAACACAATTACGGCAAGTCGTCGCAGAGAGAGCTTTCTAGCGAAGAGTTAGTAGATTTCCTAGAATATCTAGAAATCTATAGCAGAACCACTGAGGAAATCCAGCGGCTGGGCTGGACTGCCAACCAAGGAAAAGATTATCTCAAACAAGGTTATGGCAAAGAAGCGCGCCATTTCTTAAATCGAGAAGAATTGTTCGACTTTCTGCAATATCTCGAATCTTTGCCCTAGGAATTTGGAAACTAAACAAGGCGCTGGAGGCTATTAGATTAAAGGGGAGCATCTCAGTTTTGCAAAAAGCATTTTTTTTATTATAGTGCGAGCGTCCCCGCTCGCGTATGCTACAAATCGCGAGCGGGGACG